>JANNRU010000001.1:0-8321 GCA_031401755.1 Acidobacteriota bacterium
ATCATCTCCTCTTCCATCTTTGCCTTGCGCGCATCCATGGCGATCCGCTGCTCCACCATGTGGGTAACGACAGCAGCCATCAGGTCCGTCTTCTTGTCCAGCGGCGCGCGGTTCATCTTGGCGAGCTGCTCGGTGAGTTCAGCGTCGTGAACCTTCATGTCCGCCTTCATCTTCGCTTTCTGCACCTTCATTTCCTGGCATTGCTCCATCATTTTAGCCTCCGGCATTTTGTCTCCCTCCGCAGATTCGGCGGAGCGCGCTGGGACGGGTGACCAGATGGCCAGGGCGAGAGCCAAGGCGAGGCTGGAACGGATGATGAGGTGCGTATGTGTTTGTTTGTTCATGTGCTGTTGCTTTCCTTTTGTTTTGTTGTTATGCATCGCCAAGATTTTGCGCTGGCCGCCTCGGCTGCGCTATGGGGTGTAACCCCACCGTGGAGCCAAGCTTGCAGACCTCCAAAACGCCGTGAGCCCAGGAATTGACCAGCGGTAGCTGTCCCGCACCACCGGCGACGTACACCCCATCGAGCGCCAGGGTGTGCAGGTGGACATTCAACGTCACGGCCCCGCAGCGGGCCGGCCCGCTGCTGCGGTGCTCGCGAGTCCTGCGCCGCGTCGCGGCGAACACCGCGCGCACGAACACCCGCAGGACGTCGCTCACCGGGCGGGAATCGTCGGGCAGACGGTAGCGCAGGGTGAAGGGAAGCGACAGCACCCACTGGCGCACGGGGACCTCGGGCAACACGCGGTCCACGAGGTGTGCTGCGGTATCCGCCATGCGGCGCCCGCCGCAAGAGGGACAGAAACCACGCCGCTTGCACGAATAGGCGACCACGCGGTCCGTGCCGCAGTCGTCGTAGTGAACGCGAAGGAACCCGCGGGCCAGGATGGTCTCGTCCGGCCGGCGGGAAACGTGGGCAGCCGTGGGGACGCCTCCGGCAGTATCGGAGGCGTCCGGGGACCTCGAAGTCGAACGGGGGCAATGCTAGGTCGGCAACCGAGCACGGACCAAGCCGCAAAGCTTCATCCGTTTCCGCCGCGCAACGGGCGAGAGATGGGAGACGGCCATGCTCGAGTACGAGCTGGAGATCGCGAGGCCCGTTCGGGAGGTCTACGGCGCCCTCAACAACCCGGAGAACATGCGGAGTTCTTCCGGGCGCAACAGAGCGAGGGGGGCGGGGCGGAATTGAACGGCGGCGGCGTACACTCTCCTCCGCATGCACCCCTCGACCATCGGCCCATTCCAGATCCAGCGTGAACTCGGCCGCGGCGGCATGGGCGAGGTCTATCTTGCGCGCGATACGCGTCTCGATCGTCAGGTGGCGATCAAGGCGTTGCCGGCGCACATGGCCGCAGAGCCGGATCGCCTCGCGCGATTCCAGCGCGAAGCCAAGGTGCTCGCGTCGTTGAATCACCCCAACATCGCCGCGATCCACGGGCTGGAAGAGGCGGGCGGGCATCAGTATTTGATCCTCGAATACGTCGAGGGCGAGACGCTCGCAGATCGGCTGGTGAGCGGGGCGATCACTGTAGATGAGGCGATCTCGATCGCCAAGCAGATCGCCGAGGCCCTCGAAGGCGCGCACGAGAAAGGCGTCATTCACCGCGACCTCAAACCCGCCAACGTCATGCTCACGCCGGAGGGTGTGGTGAAGGTGCTGGACTTCGGCCTGGCTCGCACGGAAGAAGCACAGACGCCCTCCGTCGCCGCGGCAGCGCTCGCCGACTCACCGACCGTGATCTCTCCCGTGCGTGTGCAATCCCCGACGATCCACGGCGCGATCATGGGCACCGCCGGCTACATGTCCCCCGAGCAGGCACGCGGCAAGCCCGTCGACAAACGTTCCGACATTTTCTCCTTCGGCTGCGTGCTCTACGAAATGCTCACCGGCAATGGTCCCTTCCCGGGCGAGACCGTCACGGACTCGCTTGGCGCGATCCTCCACCGCGAGCCGGAATGGACCAGGCTCCCGCCGAACACACCCACTCGCATCCGCGATCTGCTTGCAAGTTGCCTCGCCAAGGACCGCAAAAATCGCCTGCACGACATCGGCGATGCCCGACTCGAAATTGATCGAGCGCTGAAGGGGCGCGAATCGGCCGACGATCTGCTTCCACTCCGTAAGCGAAATCGCGCCGCTCACTCGGCGGTCACGATCATCTGTGCAGTCGGTCTCGTGGCTGCGACGTGGTTCCTTGCATCGCGCGTTGCGTCGTCGGTCAGCTTCCCGGCGAAGTCCGTCCGGCTGGTGATCGCTTCGCAAGGCCCGGGCTACGCCGAGGCGAATGACGCGGCGATTTCGCCAGACGGCCGATTGATCGTCTTCTCTGCACGCCGCTCTGATCAATCCGCGCAATGCCTCTGGGTTCGACCCATCGACTCCTTCGATGCTCGACCGTTGTCAGAAACCGACGGCGCGCGCCGCCCCTTCTGGTCTCCCGATAGTCTTTCCATCGCGTTCTTTCTGGACGGCAAACTCTGGGCGATGGAGGTCTCGCAAGGAAGCGCGCGGCGGCTGATCGCGGCCGAAGCGCCTGGCCTTGGAGGCGCCGCGTGGGGTCCCGACGGTTCGATCATTTTCTCGAACCTGCAGGGATCGAGTCCGCTGCTGCGTGTCACTTCTGGGGGGGGCGAGGGCGGAGGCGGGGACAGTTCACCGCAGCCGCTCACCACCATCGACCCCGCGTCCACTGAGAAGGGATACGTGTTCCCTCATTTCCTTCCCGATGGCGAGCATTACCTTTATGTTGGAGTTCAGATCGATCCCGCCGCTCCGGTGCGCCAAGGCCGGCTCTATGCGGGTCGCATCGGCTCGACCGAACGAGTATTCATCGCCCACATCATCTCGCGCGTCTGGTATGTGGACCCCGGCTGGTTGGTGTTCGTGGATGATGGCACCGTCAAAGCTGTTCCGTTTGATGCCCACGCCCTGAAACTCACGGGCGAAGCGGTGACGGTCGCCGACGGCGTCAGGTACTTTCGCGGGTACGGATCAACAAGCCTGACCGCTTCGCGAGATGGCACGCTCGCCTATCAGCCCCCACCCACCGACAACGAGCTTGTCTGGTTTGACCTGTCGGGGAAGCGACTCGGCACGGTCGGCCCCGGCGGCAGGCTCCGCGAGCCGCGTTTCTCGCCGGATGGAACGCAGGTCGCCGTCGCGATTGCCGACCGACGCACGGAGTATTCCGACATCTGGCTCTTCGGCACCACCCGTTCAACCACGGTGCGCTTGACCAGCGATCCCCGCGGGGAGGAGTCCCCGATGTGGAGCCGCGATGGTTCACGCATCTACTACTCCGCTGACCGAGCAACGCAGCTCGGCATCGTGTCGATGCGCGCCGACGGAACCGGTTCGATTGACGACTTTTACGCACCCGCGAGTGATGGCGTCATTTGGCGCGCGATGGACACAACACCGGATGGCAAGTCGGTCATCGTGCAGGGCTTAGTTGGCAATCGCGGCCTCGAGCTGCGCGTCGTGCCTGTCGCTGGCGCTGCGGATGAACAATCTGAGGTCAGTTCATTCCGTAGCACGCCCGCCTTCGAGGCTGCCGCTCGCTGCTCTCCCGATGGCAAATGGATCGCCTATGTTTCGAACGAGTCCGGAAAAGCGGAGGTCTATCTTTCGTCGTTTCCCGAACGAGGCCCGAAGGTGCAAGTCTCCGAAGATGGCGGCACGAACCCGATCTGGTCGCCTGATGGAAGCAAGATCTACTACAGGCGCGTCGGTGGCGATGCAATCAAGAACTCCGCGATCACCGGCAGCGCGATGATGGCCGTCGACCTTGATTCGACCGAGGCGTTCAACGCGCCACCCAAGCCGCGCGTGCTCTTCGAGACCGAGGACGAACTCAGCGCCGCCGACATCGCCCCTGACGGCAAGCGATTCCTCATCGTCTGCTCACCACGCCAGACCCCGTCGATTCACGTCATCCTGAATGCGATCCCGGCGAAGCGGTGAAGCAGAAGGCGCCGACGGGTCATGGTGGTTCTTCGATAAGGCGAGAGGCGTCTGTTGCCGCAACGTCGCTGCACATCCATGCTCAGGCAAAGCGAGGTCCGGCGCACGATCGGCTGAGGGCCGCGCGCTCCCCGGCTCCGACACCGGGCCACCGCATGCGATCGGACCGATCGCCGCGGCATCCTGTCATCATTTAGGCGACGAATTCATGAGCTTCCCCCGCGCACGAGCCTCGGCCAGCGGCGGCACCTCCCACTCCGCGCGCTGCGCGTCGGTGGTCGCGAGATCGACGTCGTCGAGCACCCACAACCCGTCCTTCTTGCTGAACTGCGTGCCCCACTTCTGCGGGCGGCCCCGACGCACGAGCAGGCGATGCTGCGGGTCGATCTGCAGCGCCTTCAGCGTGAGCTCGCGAGCGCGCTCGATGGCGGCCGTGCCGTCGCCGTGCTGGAAGACCATGGCTGCGTGGTAGTAGTCGTCAGCAACCCTGGCCTCGCCCGCGGCCAGGATCTGATCGACGCGCTGCTCGTGGGCCTTGTCGCGCGGACCCACCTTGCTCCAGTCGATCTGCTCGTACGGCATCTTGCGGTCGGCCTGATCGTCCGCGAAGCTCTGCGCGAGCTCGGCGTTGATGCTCGCTCGGTGGATCGCGACTTTTTCCGTGAGGGCGGCGATCATCGCCGCCCAGCGTTGATCGGCATGGAGCGCGGTGAGGTCGGCGTCGGCGCGCAGGTGGGGAACGTCGTCGAAGCCGTCATCGATCACAAGCGCGAGCTGGACGAACGCTCGGTCGGTGGCGCCCGCCCGCGCGTGACAGCACGCGGCGAAAACCGCGAGCGCGGGCACTTGGGCCAGGAGCAGCTGCAGCTTGTTCCATCGAGCCAAGGGTCCCCCCGCTAAGCACGGCCGCTGCACCATGCTGAACCAGTTTCCCGAGTCGCCCTTCATGAGCGCTTCGATGCCGTACGGACGCTGCGCGGGAGCGCCGTGGAACTCGACGCCCTTCCCTTTGAGCTCCTCGAGCGGATATTCCGAACAAACCGCCAATCCGATTTCAACTCGAGTACGAGCCCCGGGCCAGCGTCCGATAACTCCGATATTACGTCAACTCAAATCCGCAGGAACGCGCACCCTTCCACCGCTTGTCCAGCGCATCCGCGGCCAAGGGCACCTGATTTCCTGGAAGCGGCCGGCTCTGTGGTAGCCTCTTGGTTCGTAATCTGGCGTGGAGTTGGTTCGATGATGAACTGCGTCTATTTCGACTCGGCCGTGCCCGACGATGAACGGCGCCGGCGGTTGTTCGACGGGCAACTCTTCGTCTTCTCGCCGCGTCCGACGACGCTTGCGCTCGCCGAGCACGGCCGCCGGATGCTCGAGGCGGCTTTTGGCGGCATCGACCCGCAACTCGCTCACCGCGAGCTTCCCGTCGAGCGCTTCGTCGAGATCCTGGCCGAACTCAAGCCGCGGTTCATTCACGATCCGAAATCGAAGGTGCTGATCCAGGCGATGCTCGGTGACTTCGGTTGCGACCTGGCCCAGACCTACTTCGACGTGCCGCGGATGCGTACCGCCGCGCCGCACGATTACCTGACCGCGGGGATCGCCTACGCGTTCCATCCGCATCGGGATACCTGGTATTCGGCGCCGATGTGCCAGCTCAACTGGTGGTTTCCGATCTACGACGTCGATGCCGAAAACGGCATGGCCTTCCATCCGGCGTACTGGGATCGGGCGGTGCGCAACGGCTCTCGCGACTACAACTACTACGCCTGGAATGCCGAGGGCCGAAAGAGCGCCGCGCAGCAGATCAAGACCGACACGCGCAAGCAACCCAAGGCCGAAGAGCCGCTGGAGCTCGATCCGCAGATCCGCATCGTCGGCCGACCGGGGAGCGTGATCGCCTTCTCCGCAGCGCAGATGCACTCCACGGTCCCCAACATTTAAGGGCGCACCCGTTGCAGCATCGACTTCCGTACCGTCCACTTTGCCGATGTCGAGAGCCGGGGCGGTGCGATCAACCGCGATTCCGAGTGCACCGGAACGACGCTGCGCGACTACCTTCGCGGCACCGATCTGGTGCACCTGCCGGATCCGGTCGTGTCGCTGTACGACGACGGGACCGAGACGCGCGGCGAGCTCACCTTCCGGCCGGCGACCTGATTCCAATGGCGCGTCGCGCGCCCGGGATCGTGCCGTGATCTCGCGCGTCGCGCTCGTCCCGGCGGCCGGGCACTCCCGGCGACTCGCGCCGCTCCCGTGCAGCAAGGAGATCCTGCCGATCGGCTACCGCGAGACCGCGGACGGTGAATTGCGCCCCAAGGTGGCCGGGCACTGGCTGCTCGAGCAGGTCCGCCGCGCGGGGGCGACCCGGGCCTGGATCGTCCTGCGCGACGGCAAGTGGGACATCCCGGCCTACTTCGGGGACGGTGCCGTCGTCGGTTTGCCGATCGCATATCTCGTGACCCGGGCGACGCCGGGGCCGGCCTACACCCTCGATCTCGCGTACCCGTTCGTGCGCGATGCGCTCGTGCTGTTCGGGTTCCCCGACATCCTGGTTTCGCCGGAGGATCCGTACACGCGTCTGATCGAGCGCCAGGCGGCGACCGGTGCCGATCTCGTCCTCGGGATGTTCGAGGCTCACGACCCGCGGCGGCTCGACCTCGTCGACGCCGATGATTCCGGCCGAGTGCGTGCGCTCGAGCTACCCCCGCACGCGGCGGACCGCGGCGCGACGTGGATCGTCGCGGTTTGGACGCCGGCCTTCAGCGACTTCCTGCATCAATATGTCTCCAGTCGCCCGACGCCAGAAACGGAGATCTCCGTCGGTCATGTCCTGCGCGAGGCGATCGTCGCGGGGCTTCCGACCCAGGCCGTCGCGTTTCCCGACGGCTCGTATCTGGATATCGGCACGCCCGAGGACTTGGCGCGAGCGATGGCCCGGCACGCGCCACGGTCGCGCTGACGGGGAGTGCGACTTCCGGCGTGGACTCCGGCTGCGTGGGCCCGCCGAGCGGAGCCGGTACGACTGGACTTCGGGCGTCCCCGACAGCGCGTACGGGACGTTCGAGGACTACAAGAAGGCGAAGGGAATCACCGTGCACAGCGACGACATCGCCGCCGCGTACCCGGGTTACTGCGATCCGGCCGGAACGACGTTCCGCCCGCGGTGAAGCATGGCGCCTTCCAATCGAACGCGGAGAGCATTCTTTCGGCCGATCGGCCCGCGGGCCCGAGTCGGACGCGCGCTGGAGGGGCGAGCCGGGTCGAGTGGAGGTCGAGCCAGTCCTGCTAACGACCCCAGCGCCACAGATCGGTCAGGACCACCGCGATCCAACGTGGGACTGTCCCGATCGCCTCCGTGTCCCCGCGCTCAGTTCAGATGCAACGTGACCGCGTCTCCGGTGGTCACGCTCTGGTATAGCAGGCGGGCCCAGGCCACCCATCCGGCGGTGACCGGAGCGTTCGGGTCGTTCCGGCGGATCCGCGATACCGGAGGCACGACCTGCACGATCGCGCCATGGACGCCGCCGCGGGCGTCATTGATCGACGGCGGCTCGTTCGGGTCTTGGCGCACGCGGCAGTCGAGCTTGAGCCAACCGTGCGTGTCGCACTCGACGTCCGGGTTGAAATCGGGCGACGTCACATAGGGCGTGCACGGGAGTGCGCTCAGATTCGGGTAGCAGAACTCGGGGCTGATGTCGCACAGATCGGCGATCGTCCAGCAACCAAACTCGAACGAGCGCGAGAACGGGTGCTCCTGCGCGTCGTAGCCCGTCACCGAGCAGTCGGTCAGCGGAGCCTGCTGGTGCCGGAAGTTCAGGGTGAACAGGATCAGGTCGGCCGTGCTGAGGAAGGCCGTTCCCGGCAGGTCCGGGGCGATGAAGTCGGCAGCGACGTAGCGGGGCATCTTCCCGTACTCGACGTCGTCGAGACCGAAGTTCCGGTCGTGATTGCCGCCGAGCTTCCCCTGGAACGGTATCGCCGGAACCGAGAGAGCCCAACCATTGGCGTAGTTCACGAAGACCTCGGAGCCGAGCAGCACGTTGCTCGTCTGGGAGCAACCGTTGCAGTCTTCGATCGAGATGACGACGAATCCGGCGACCTGGTTGCACGAGTGCGATACGGTGCGGTCTTCGCTCTCGATCACGGTCGTCCCCGTCGCTGGGTCGATCGTCACGACGAGCAATTCGGTGTCGTTCCCGGTCAGCGGGAATGAGAAGTCGCACTCATAGCACTCCGGCGCGGTGACGCCGGGCACCTCGATGCCGTTGATGAACGACACGTGGGCGATGGTCGCGGTCGAGCTGGCGTTGACCACGGAGAGGTACGTCTCGCTCGACACCTGCTGCTGCTGCTG
>JANNRU010000002.1:0-12048 GCA_031401755.1 Acidobacteriota bacterium
GTTCCGACGATATGTCGAACGGTTGCGATCGAGGGGCGTCTCGGTCGAACAGGGACTGTTTCGGGCGATGATGGAAGTTGAGTTGGTGAACGACGGCCCGTTCACGATCGTACTCGACCCACCGCCCTGGGTGACGCCGCGTGAATAACACCCCAGCGAACGCAAAGAACTGGGCGATGGCGATCGATCAGTATCTCGACGCTCTCGCAGCCGAGCGGGGACTCTCGCACAACACACTGACAGCCTATGGCAGCGACTTGAGAGCCCTCGCGCGCGCGATGCCGGCGGATCGAGATCCCGCGGCACTGACGCGAGACGACCTGCTCGCCGCTCTGCGGGTTCTACGGGTCGCTGGCCGAGCGTCACGCAGCGTCGCCCGCTGGCTCGCGGCGGTCCGCGGGTTCACCGCGTGGCAACAAACGGAGGGGCGATCGGCGATCGATCCCGCTGCCGAGATCGATGCTCCGCGAACCTGGCGTGGCCTTCCCAACGTATTGTCGCGCGAAGAAGTCGAAGCGCTGATCGGTGCACCGGAAAGATCGACACCGGATGGCTTGCGCGACGCAGCGATGATCGAATTGCTCTACGCGACAGGCCTGCGTGTCAGCGAACTGGTGTCCCTGAGCTTCCAGAACCTGCAACTCGACGCCGGCTACCTGCGCTTTTGGGGTAAAGGTCAGCGGGAGCGGGTCGTCCCGCTTGGTGGAGTTGCGGCCCAGGTGTTGGAATCGTATTTGCGGGACGGTCGCCCGAGTTTGATTGGCGGATTTGACAACGAGGTTCTCTTTCCCGGCCGTCGTGGTCGACCGATGACACGTCAAGGGTTTTGGAAGGCTCTCCGGCGGCACGGAGCCCGAGTCGGGATCCGCAGTTCGCTGACACCCCACGTTCTCCGACACTCGTTTGCTACACATCTACTGGAGAATGGCGCCGACCTGCGTTCCGTCCAGACCCTGCTCGGTCATGCGGATATCTCGACGACTGAGATCTATACCCACATCAATCGCGAACGGCTCCGACGAATGTACGAGGATTTCCATCCGCGAGCCTGACACGGCGACCGCTTGACAGTCGCCGTGCGCTTCGATTATGCCTTTGACTGCGGAAGAGACGCGGAGGCCATTCAGAGTGGACGATTTCGAAGGCTTTGAAGAGCCGATCGCGGCGCTGGAGCGTCGCATCGAGGCGTTGTCGGGCGTGGGGGAAGACCCGGCGCGGGATCGCGAACGCGAGCGGCTGGAGCGGCAACTCCAAGCGCTCCGGGGGACGGTGTTCGCTTCTTTGACCCCGTGGCAGAAAACCCTCGTCGCCCGCCATCCACGCCGGCCCTACACCCTCGACTACATCCAACACTTGGTCGAGGGTTTCGTTGAGGTTCACGGGGATCGACGCTACGCCGAGGACTCGGCGATCGTCGCTGGTTTCGGGTCCTTCCGCGGAAGACAAGTCGCCATCGTCGGCCATCAAAAAGGGCGCGATACAAAGGAGAAAATTCAACGAAACTTCGGGATGCCGCGCCCCGAGGGATACCGTAAGGCGCTGCGCGTGATGCAGTTGGCTGAGAAGTTCGGGCGTCCGATACTGACGCTGATCGACACCCCGGGGGCATACCCGGGCATCGGTGCCGAAGAGCGGGGCCAAGCCGAGGCGATCGCCGTCAACCTGCGAGAAATGGCCCGGCTTCGTGTTCCGGTCGTTGTCACCGTGACCGGGGAAGGTGGTAGCGGGGGAGCGTTGGCGCTCGGCGTCGGCAATCGAGTCAACATGCTCGAATTCGCCGTCTACTCGGTGATCAGCCCGGAGGGTTGCGCGGCGATCTTGTGGCGGGACGCCGCCCGGAATCGGGATGCCGCGGAAGCGCTACGGATGACGGCTCCCGATCTGCAACGGCTGGAATTGATCGATGAGGTCGTTCCCGAGGTCAATGGCGGCGCCCACGTCGATCCGGCAGGCCAAGCAGCGATCATCGGCGATTTGATCGATCGCCAACTGGGGGAACTCGGGCGGCGCGATGGCGCGGAACTCGTCCGTGATCGCTACGACCGCTTCCGCCGAATGGGCCAGTTCCGCGTGATCTAGCCGCCGACTGGGATAGACTCAGACCTCAGTCGACGGCCTCGGCCTGTTTGGACTCTTGCCAGAGGCGTTCCAATCCAATCGGATCAAAATCAGCCAGCGTTTGCCCTTGGGACGCGGCGACCGATTCCATCTTGGAAAATCGCCTCTGGAATTTCCGATTGGCCCGCTCCAGGGCGCGTTCCGGATCGACTCCGGCGTGACGAGCGAACATCGCCAGGGCGAAGAGCAGATCTCCGAACTCCTCGTCGATCGCCGCCGGAATCCCGGACTCAACCGCCTTATCGAGTTCGCCAAACTCCTCGGCGACTTTCGCACGAACTCCCTCGATACCGCTCCAGTCGAAGCCTAGCCGCGAGGCTTTGACGCCGAGTCGTTGCGCCTTGAGCAGTGCCGGAAGCGCTCGCGGAATTCCGTCCAGGGCCGACGCGCTGATCGTCGTCTTCTCTTGCCGCTTGATCGCCTCCCAGTTCCTCAGTACCTCCGCGGAGGTGTCGGCGGTTTCCGAGCCAAAGACGTGCGGATGCCTCCGGACCATCTTGTCGATAATGCCTTGCACGACATCGTCAACGGTGAACGCTTCTTGTTCCTTGGCGATCCGAGCCAAGAAAACGATTTGCAACAGGAGGTCCCCCAACTCTTCGCGAAGCGCGGGTTCATCCTCGTCATCCAGTGCTTCGGCGACCTCGTAGGTCTCCTCGATCAGGTAGCTCCGTAATGACCCGTAGGTTTGCTCCCGATCCCACGGGCAACCTCGCGGACCACGGAGGCGGTCGATCAGCGCAACGAGCCCGCTAAATCCCTGGAAATCCGCCATTTTACCCTCGCAGCCGTCCTTGACTTGATCCGCAGTCCGCCACATGTTTGGTCCCCGTACCTCTTCCCCGACTAGTTCTGGGGCGAGACGCGCCGAATTGAAGGCCCAAGAATCGTAATGGTAACATCGCGTTCCACGGCGGCCGGTCTCAAACAACGAGGGGAAGTATGTCCAAACATGAGCGTCCGAACGAAGTAACAGATGGAACCGCGGAGTACAAAGTCACCGATCGGCGTCTGTTCACCTCGGACGGAGAACTCCGGGAAGTCGCGGGCCTGGGTGACCATTCGAACCATCCTGCCGAATCCAGCGCTGGCGACGCCGTCCTTTCTGGAACAAGCGGCTTCGCCCATCGCTCGGTCGACGAACCGGACGGTGTCGATTTCACCATGCTCGTCAACGCCATGGCGGAGCCGGCCCTGCTATTCCTCGGCGAGATCCCCACGCCGGATTCTGAGCAAGAAACGATCGATTTGGAACGGGCCCGAATCCAGATCGACATGCTGGACCTGCTGCGGGTCAGGTGTCGCGGGAACCTGAGCCATGACGAAGAGTCGTTGCTCGACCGGGTCCTCTATCAATTGCGGATGCTCTACGTGGCGCGTCGGAACGCCCCACAGCGCTGAACGCCGTCCCGCTCGACTCCTCCGCCGGCGGCTGCTTCCGACCTGCCTGGTGGCCCTCCTGGGCGTCGTCGGACCCTCCCTGGCGAGATCTTCGAGCGTCGACGACGATGTAATTCGGCTACGACCTTCGATCATCCCGGAGTCGACCGGTTCTTTGCCGACAGTCGGCGCGCCGCGACATGGCTTCGACTACGCCGCGTTCGGTTCCCGACTCGAGTCGCTTTGGTTCCAGCGAAAGTTGGCGCTGAACGGCGGACGAACGACCGATGCGCGACAGCAAATCGAGGAGATCTTTCGTTTTTGCGAGGAAGAAGGCGTAGGGCGCTTGGAGCTGTTTGGCTCGGCGCTGACCGCAGAGGCGCTGCGGGCGATCGACGATGGACGCTTCGACAACGCGGCGGAAGCACTGGATTACGCCGAGCGATTCAATCCCGGACAACCCCCGACCGAACTGGCTCGAGCCAAACTCCAGTGGGAGTCGGGACGCGGCCGACTCGCCGCAGTTGCACATGCGGCCAAGGCACTTCGGCTGAGCGCCAAACGCGCGGTTGGCGATTTGAGTTTCATTCCGATCACGGCGTTCGTGGCGGTCGGGGCGGTTCTGGCGAGCTTGATGCTGTTCGCCATGCTCGCGGTATTGCGTCATCACCGATGCGTGCGTCACGACGTCGCCGAGCGGTTGCCGGACTCGCTACCGGAGGGGCTCGGTCTAGCGGCCGGGTGGGTAGTCGTCCTCCTCCCTCTGGTCACGTGGATCGGTGCCGGGTGGACCGCTCTCTACTGGATCGCGGTAACCTTCCGTTACATGGGGCGTGCCGAGCGGACGGCGGCTACCGTGCTGGTCATCGCGGTAGGCCTGACCGGCCCAGCCCAGCGAATCGGGACCGCCGCCTATGGGATTACTGCCGACCCCGCCGCCCGGGCCACGCTTGCGGCGAGTGACGGTGAGTACTCACCGGAGCGGATCGTGCGACTGCAGCAACTGGTCGAGGCTCATCCAGAGGATCCGACGTTCCACTTTCTGCTCGCACGGCTGCTGGACGACGGTCGATATTACGAGGAGGCCTACACGGAGTACCGAAAGGCCTTGGAACTCGACCCGACTCTTCACGCCGCGCACGTCAATATTGGCAACATATTCTTCAGGACTCGACAGTTCGGGGAAGCGACCGCGAGCTATCGACGCGCGCTGGAGCTAGATCCGGAATCGTTCGAGGCATTCTTCGATACCCATCTCGCACAGTCGGAGGCGCTGCGATTCGACGAGTCTTTGAAGAGTCTGGAGCGGGCACGGTCGATCGATCCCGAGCGGGTCTCCAGGATCTTGGCTGGAACGAGCCCCAGGGACACGCGTCTCGAACCGGTCGAAAGCAGTCTCAGGACGATCTCGATCTGGGGAGCCGCAACCTATGGGCGTCAGACGGTTGGCGTCGGCAGCCAGTCGATCGGGTCGGGCAAAACGTTGGACGCTAGAGGGATCATGGCGATCTTGACGCTGGTCGCCGGCTTCGGCTCACTGATCTGGAGCCGACGCGACCCTCCGGCCCGCGCTTGCCTGCGCTGTGGTCATGCCTTTTGCGAGCGATGCCGCGGCGGTGGCGAGGTTCGCGATTATTGCTCGCAGTGCCTGCATCTGTTCGTCATCGGAGAGGGGCTGGCAGTTCGGGCCAAGGCTCGTAAGCTCTACCAAGTCGAAAAACACGAGCGGCTGACACGTCAGGTTCGCAATCTGCTCTACGTGTTTCTCCCCGGAACCCGACAGATCCTGACCGGTCGGTCGCTTCGCGGCGTCGCGCTCTTGGGTCTCTGGCTCGCCGGCTTACTCTTAGTGGCTCCTGAGCTCGCGGTACCGATCGAAACTTGGAGCGGAGCCCCATTGCATCTCGATCTGCTTCGAGGAGGAGCGGTTCCGGCACGTTTGGCGCTGTCGGCGAGTGCCGCTGTCGGCATTGCAATCGCGAGTAGCGCCTGGATCATGAGCCAGCTCCGAACTCCCCGTCATTCGAGGGTTTGAATGGCGCTTCAAGGGACCATTCGCGACTTCGGGCTGCCGGACATCTTCCAACTGATCGGCATTCAGCGAAAAACCGGCGTCCTGACACTCGAGAACGGCAAGGACACGGTCACGGTACAGTTCCTCGAAGGACAGGTGGTCGGCGCGGATACACGCACCGAAAGTCTCGAGGATCGGCTGGGAGCCGTGCTGGTTCGCGGAGGGAAGATCACCGAGGCCCAACTCCAGGAAGCGTTGCGGGCACAGGATGCGACGCTGCGCCGCCTCGGACACATCCTCGTCAATTCCAAGTTCATCTCCGAAGAGGACTTGGTAGATGCGCTCCGCGTTCAGTCGACCCAGATCATCTACCGCCTGTTCCGTTGGCGCGATGGTCAGTACCAATTCTCCGCGGTAGAGGATCTCGACTACGACCAGCGTCACTTCACGCCGATCAGCTCCGAGACGATCCTGATGGAAGGCGCTCGAATGATCGACGAGTGGCCGCTGATCGAGCGCCGCGTTCGGTCGCCGAGAATGATCTTTCGGCTGACGGATCGGTCAAAGGCCCTCCTGGCGCGGGCGGCGTCGGCACCGCACACGGACCCCGCTTCGGATCATGACCTCCCGGCTCGGGCTGGATTGGCTCCCGGGGAGCGGCTGGCGGGGGAGGAACGGGCCATCTTGGCGCTCCTGGACGGTCGGAGGTCGGTCGAGGAAACCTGCGATGTGTCGATGCTGGGGGAGTTCGACACGTATCGAGTACTTGCGGACCTCCTCCGACGACAGCTGGTCGAGGAGGTTCAGACCCCGCTTGGAGAGTCGGTAGGAGAGCGGAACCAATTGTTCCAGACCCGGGCGATCCGGTGGTTGTCGATGGCAGCCGTGATCCTCGTGGCGACCCTCGGAACTCGAAATGCCCAACGGAGTCCGTTGTCTCCCTCGCATCTGATGAGCGGGACGGCCGGAACGGAGACCCTGAAGTATCACGCGTCGTTCGAGCGTCTCGAGCGCTTAGGGTACGCACTCCACACTTTTTACCTGAATTCAGGTCGATTTCCTTCGTCCCTTGAGCCCTTGGCCGACAATGGCTACGTACGGCCGGTCGATCTCGCCGATGCCTGGGGGAACCCCTTCCGCTACGAGTTGTCGAGCGGAGGGTTCCAGTTGGCTGGCATCGACGCCGACGGGCGCCCGAGAGATGGCCTCCAGCTGTCCCGTCAATTGACGGCGCAGCAGCGCCTCATGACCGCCGCCGGCGGCCCATCGGCCAACTGATCCATCCGTTTCTGGCCGAGCCTCCTTGACACCGTCGCTGAGGAAATCCTAATAGGGCGTCGTCATCGACCGTGCGGACGCCCAACCAATGCCAGCGAAAGGCCAAGGAATGAGCAAGATCATCGGAATCGACTTGGGAACGACGAACTCCGTCGTCGCGGTGATGGAGGGGGGCAAGCCCAACGTGATCCCCAGTCCCGAGGGGAATCGCTTGACCCCATCGATCGTCGCCGTCAACGACAAGAATGAGCGAATGGTAGGCCAAGTCGCCAAACGACAAGCGATCACGAACCCGGAGAACACCGTCTATTCGGTCAAGCGCTTCATGGGCCGCAAATTCAACGAGGTCCAAGGGGAGATCAAACTGGTCCCCTACCGTGTCGAAGGCGCCGAGAATGGCGATGCCAGGATTCGAATCCAAGACAAGCTCTTTTCGCCACCGGAGATTTCGGCGTTGATCCTGCGCAAGCTCCGTGAGGCCGCCGAGGCGCACTTGGGCGAACCCGTCAATCGCGCTGTGATCACGGTGCCGGCGTATTTCAACGACGCCCAGCGGCAGGCGACCAAGGACGCCGGAAAGATCGCCGGTCTGGAGGTCGAACGGATCGTCAATGAACCGACGGCCGCTGCTCTTGCCTATGGGCTGGACAAAAAGACGGACGAGACGATCGCGGTCTTCGACTTTGGCGGCGGTACCTTCGATATTTCGATCCTCGAGGTTGGCGACGGTGTCGTCGAAGTCAAAGCGACGAACGGCGACACGCATTTGGGTGGAGACGACCTCGACGCCACCCTGATCCAGTGGATCATCGATGAATTCAAACGCGACCATGGGGTCGATCTGTCAAAAGACAAGATGGCTCTGCAGCGGCTGCGCGAAGCGGCCGAGAAAGCCAAGTGCGAATTGTCGACGGTCGTGGAAACCGAGATCAACCTCCCGTTCATCACGGCCGATGCCAGCGGTCCAAAGCATCTGCAGTTGAAGATCAACCGGGCTAAATTCGAGCAGTTGGTCGAGGAAATCCTCCAACGCACGCTGCAGCCGTGTCGTCAGGCGCTGGCCGATGCCGGAATCGCCGCAAGTAACGTCGACGAAGTCGTGCTCGTGGGCGGGTCGACGAGGGTTCCAAGAGTTCAGCAACTTGTGCGCGAGCTCTTCGGTCGTGAGCCGCACAAGGGTGTGAACCCGGACGAGGTCGTCGCCATCGGTGCCGCGATTCAAGCCGGGGTCTTGGGTGGGGATGTCAAGGACATCCTGTTGCTTGACGTCACACCGTTGTCCGTCGGAATCGAGACTCAAGGCAACGTGGCGCACAAGCTCATCCCTCGCAATACGACAATCCCGACTCGCAAGAGCGAGATCTTCTCGACCGCAGCCGACGGGCAGACGAGCGTCGAGATCCATGTGCTGCAAGGTGAACGCGAGATCGCCGCTTACAACAAGACTCTCGGGAAGTTTCATCTCGGCGAGATTCCACCGGCGCCGCGCGGAGTGCCGCAGATCGAAGTCTCCTTCGACATCGACGCCAACGGGATCGTCAATGTCGCGGCAAAAGATCTCGGCACCGGCAAGGAGCAGAAGATCACGATCACCGCGTCCTCGGGATTGAGCAAGGCCGAGGTGGACAAAATGGTCGCAGATGCGGCGAGTCACGCGGACGAAGACCGCCTCGCGCGGGAGACGGCCGACGCACGGAATCGTGCAGATCAACTCGTTTACCATGCCGAGAAAACCCTGCGCGAGAATGGAAAAAGCGCTTCCGACGAGATTCGCGGGGAGATGACCGAATCGATTGAGGCGTTGCGGAAGCAGCTGGACTCAGGCGACGCGGCGGCGATCAATGTCGCGGCTGAACGCCTCGAACGGGCATCGCACCGTTTGGCCGAAGTGATCTACAACCAAAGCCAACCCTCCGCCGGCGGGCCGAGTGGAGGCGGGACGGGCTCTGCTACGGGTGACGCCGCCGGAGACGTGATCGACGCTGAAGTCGTTGATGCGACTCAGCCGGACCGTCGTTGAATCGATTGCCGAATCCGAAAGATCGCGCCCGGGGAGTCGGGCGCGTCGAGGTGTGACGATGGCCGAGCGAAGCTGGGAGCCGATGAGTGAGCTGATGGCCGTCCAGAAGCGGATGAACTAGCTTCTCGAATCGGCTCTCGCCCGTTCGGACTACGAGGCCGAGCCATGGGGCGGTGCCTGGACGCCGGCTGCCGACGTCTTCGAAACCGATCGGGCCCTCACTGTGCAACTCGAGTTGCCGGGTCTGAAGCTCGAGCAGATCGACCTCCGGATCGACGGGGGTGACTTGGTCGTCGAAGGCGGAAGAGACCGCGAGAACGAGCGGGCCGGAGATCGATACCACCGGATCGAGCGCTCCCACGGTCGTTTCGCGCGCCGCTTCCGACTACCGGCCGGTTTCGATGGGCCCGGCGTCAAGGCCGGATACCGGGATGGCGTACTGGAGGTCGTCGTCCCGTTGTCGGCCACCGATGCTGACCTTTCCGTGAGAGTTCCGATCGACTGATAGCCAACACCCGGTCGCTCGGGCCGGCGATTGGGTTGTGCGTTCCTGGTTGGTCCTCCGTGCTATACTCCGCGACTCGGCAGGGAGCGGATGGATAGAAACCGTGCGGAACCGCGGGGCGGCGGGTCCGAGTCGCTGAAGAAATACCTCAAGGAGATTTCGCGGCTCTCCCGCGTCACTCCGGCTGAGGAGCGCGAACTCGGAGCCCGAATTCAAAAAGGGGACGGCGTCGCACTGCGACGCCTCGTCGAGGCCAACCTGCGCTTCGTCGTTTCCTACGCCAAGCGCTATCGGGGCTGCGGCCTGTCTTTCCTCGATCTCATCAACGAGGGCAATCTCGGACTGATCGAGGCGGCGAAACGGTTCGACCCGGGCAAGAACGTCAAGTTCATTACCTACGCCGTTTGGTGGGTGCGGCAGGCGATCATCCACGCCCTGTCCGATCAGAGCGGAGCGTTCCGTCTGCCACAGAAGCAAGCCAACCTTCTGTATCGAATCGGCAAAGCGCAATCGAACCTGCGTTCCGAGCTCAAACGCACGCCGACGACCGAGGAGATCGCCACGAAGATGGAGGTCTCGATCCAAGACGTGACCAATCTCCTCCAGGTCTCCGACGAGAATATCTCTCTTTCCGCGGTGATCGACGAAGAACACGATTTTCACCTGTCGGACAAACTCGAACAAAAGATCATTCCGTCGGCGGAATTCATCCTGATCAAGAACTCACTTCGCCGAGCGTTGCGGACGGCGCTGGACGAATTGGATGAGAAGGAAGAGCGGGTAGTCCGACTGCGCTTCGGTATCGACGGGGCCGAACCGAAGACGCTCAAGGAAATTGGCGAGATGATGAGCTTGTCCCGCGAGCGCATTCGGCAGATCGAAGCTCAAGCGCTGGATAAGCTCAATCGCTCCCAGAAGTGTCAACAGCTTCGTGGCTACCTCAACTGAGCGATTCGGTCGAGGCGGATGCGCCGGCGATGTCGCACCGCAGAGGGGTGCCAATGAACGACCGATGCCCGACGTGCCATGGCTCCGGCTACCGGCTGATCGTCCGGGGGGATGGCACCGCGGCGGGTGCACCGTGTGCTTGCCGCTCTACACTGCGCGCCGCGGAGCGAATGCGAACCGCGCGAATCCCCCGACGATACGAACATTGCGCTCTCGATAATTTCGAGTTTCAGAAGGACGAGAGCGCTGGAAAGTGCCCGTTTGACCCGTCGCTTAGAAAAGCCCACCAAGCCGCTCGTCGTTGGGTCGACATTTTTCCCGCAGTCGGTCACGGATTGCTGTTTCACGGTCCACCGGGTACGGGTAAGACCCACCTCGCCGTGGCCATCGCGAGGGAACTAGTCTTGCAAAAGGGAGCTCGCGTGGTGTTCTACGAGCAGCGAGAATTATTCAAGGCGCTGCAAGGAACGTTTGACCACGGTGCCGCGCAACGAGAAGCGGAGGTACTGGCTCCGCTGCTCGACTCGGATCTCCTCATCCTCGATGATCTCGGGGCCGGACGCACAACCGATTGGGGACGCGAAGTTCTTCACGACCTGATCGTCAACCGTTACAACGACATGCGGCCGATCCTGATGACGACTAACCGCGCTATCGATGAGGAAGCGGCGGAAGCAGGCTGCCCGAGGAGTCCGGACGCGCCTCTGTCATTGCGGGACAGATTGGGTGACGCGCTGATGTCGCGACTCTATGAGATGTGCGAGATCGTGGCGGTCGAAGGCAACGACTTCCGAATGTGGGTCGGACGCCACGCCATGCAGCGCTGATGGTCGGAGAAGAGAAATGCAACAATTAACATTCGACAACCTGCGCTACGAAATCATCGATCACGGCGCATGGATCACGATTCATCGTCCGGACAAACTCAATGCGCTCAACCGGGCGACCGTCGAAGAGATCGACCGGGCCGTTGGGGCCGCCCTCGCCAATCCATCAGTCCGCGCGATCGCGATCACCGGTTCCGGCGATCGCGCGTTCGTTGCCGGTGCCGACATCGCCGAGATGTGTGCGTTGGGCCCTGCCGAAGCACAGGAGTTCTCCAAATCTCTCCATGCCGTCTTCGATCGGATCGAGCGCGCTAATAAGCCGATCGTGGCAGCGGTCAACGGTTTCGCGCTGGGAGGAGGGTGCGAGCTCGCGCTGGCCTGCCATCTGCGTTGGGCCAGCACGAATGCGCGATTCGGCCAGCCGGAGATCAACCTCGGATTGATCCCCGGTGCCGGGGGGACGCAACGGTTGCCCAGGATCATCGGTCGCGGGCGCGCCCTGGAGTGGATCTTGGGTGGCGAGATGATCGACGCCGTCGCCGCCGAACGACTCGGGTTGGTGAACCAAGTCGTGCTTCCCGAGCAACTCAAGGAGGCGGTCGCGAAACAGATCGCGCAGTGGTCCGGTAAGAGCCAGTTGACCCTCTCTAGGGCCCTGGACGCCGTGATCGCCGGCGCCTCGATGCCCCAGGATGAAGCGTTGTGCTTCGAAGCCGCACTGTTCGGGTTGTGTTTTGCAACCGCGGACATGAAGGAAGGCACGGCGGCCTTTCTGGAAAAGCGAAAACCGTCGTTCCGCGGACTCTAGCCGCGGATCCGAAGCGTGGCCCTCGGCCGAAGACGGCGGGTTCGGCTCGTGTCGGCTGCGGTCTGCCTGGTCGCGGTCTTGAGCCTGCTCCTCGCTTGGGGCTGGCGTCGGAGCCCCACCCCCGCGGTCTCTGCGGATCGCCAACCCGGT
>JANNRU010000003.1:0-3352 GCA_031401755.1 Acidobacteriota bacterium
CGTAGTGCGGGAAATCCGCATGCTGCGTGCGACGTGGCGGGGGCTGGAAACGGGCCCACGATGTGGCTAGTGAGGCACTCCCAAAGGAAACAGGGAGAACAGATAGGCCGCATCTACGGGGCACCGCGCCAGTCCCCGACCCTACCGCGGGTTCGTCCTCAGGGTCGAGACGGTAATCAACCAGCCTGAGGAATTTCGCGTGCGGCGACGCGTCCATCGCTGCTCTCGCGCCGTGATCGCCTGGGCCCCACTGAGGAAGAGCGTTGCCTACCTCTTCCTGTACCGCGAAATCTCGCTCCAGAGCAACGCGCGATACTTGAACGCCCTGGCCCAGGTCGACGATCCCACCGTGGTGTCCAAGAAAACGAACGGCCTGGTCAGTGCGCCGCTCTGGACGGTGCGATGGGGACCCGCTACGGGCAGGCCGTCGTCGTCCGTTGAGCACCCGCCGATGTCGAGCCGTACGTTCCCGCTCCAGCCGCATTCCAGCCCCGCACCAGGTACCAGAATCCATCGCCGGGAAACGGGATGGTCTCGTCGACAGTGGACGGCTGTTGGATTCCGCCGGCGAGACAAACCGATGTCCCCGACGCGACCGGCAGTTCAGCGAGACTCCCGCGCGCGACGTCATGCAGCGTGGCGCTTCCCGCGCCGGGCGCCGCCGAATCCCACTTCAGCGTCATCTTGTCGTGATCCAGCATCAGACCCGTCACTTCCCCGGGCACCGCGAAGGTGCCGGGATCGGCTGGGGCCAGATCGCAGAGGTCGCCATGGCCGTCGCCGTCGGCGTCCGCTTGATCCGGATCGTTCACCGTCGGACAAGTGTCGAGAGTCTCGCAGTGCCCGTCGCCGTCGCCGTCGTTCGCCAGATCCCACGGGCACGGGTCCACGTCAGCGCACATGGCGTCGCCATCCAGATCGTTTTCGGAGTCGTTCGGACAGAAGTCGCAGGCATCACCGATCCCGTCGTCGTCGCCTTCAACCTGGGCCGCGTTCTGCGTCAGGGCGCAGTTGTCGCACGGATCCGGCACCCCGTCGCCATCTCGATCCGATCCGAAGGAAGTGCTCAATCCGATCTCCGCCCACAGCAGCAGGATCCCACCGTCACCCCGCAGACCCTGGGCCTCGACGAGAGCCGTGCCCTGCGTCGGTGCGCCCGGGGGAATTCCCAAATCGGCGTCGAGAACACCGCCAGGGTCCGCCTGGACGCTACCGAGACTGACGATGTAGTCGCCATCGGCTGCAGTCAGCTGCACGGCGACGGATTGACCGGGACCGAAACCGTTTCCCTGAAGGTGGAGACTCTGCCCCGGGACGTAGAGGCCGTGGCTTTCGCAGCTCGTGGGAGATGCGGGTGCCACGGTCAGTCCCGATACTTGCGGTAGCGTCGGATCGAGGTCCTGGCCTCTCCCCGCAAGCCACGCCGCCGCTGCGGCGGGCTCGCACGGCGCGGGTTCGGCGGGCTCCGGATTCTCCGGAAGGCCCCAGGGGCCCGGCGGGTTCTCGGAAGCAGCCAGAAAGTGGTCCAGCACCTTGGCGTAGTTCACTTGCCCCTTCGAATTCGGATGGAAGGAGCCGCTGAACGGCCCAAGATGCCATCCGTTGACCCAGGGATCCGACGAGCAGATCGCGTGAGCGGCGAAATCGGGAAGGACATCGACGAAATGGACGCCGGCCGCCGCCGCCGCATTACCCAGCGATGCGTTCAGGTTCAGCGCCATGTCATTGAGGAAGCTCTGCTCATTCGCGTTGAACAGAAAGCTGCCCCCGCACGACTGCGGCGGGGACATGAAGAACCTCGGATAGCCCAGCGCAAGGACAGATGCGTCGGGCGCGTGGTCCACGTCGCGGATGCAACGGTAGACGTTCGCGACATTCGCTTCTGCTTGGGGAAGGAGCTGCTGCAAATAGTCCCGAAGCGCCGGCCCGCTTCCGCCAAACGGACGGCAGCTATCGCTCTCACAGCTCGCGAACGGGGGGATGCCGAGTCTCGCGCAGTTCAGCGCGCATTTCTTCAGCACCCAGGCGAATCTCATGTCGTTACCGCCGATCGTCAGGGTCACCAGGCGCGTCCCGGGATTGACGACATCGAGGTTCGAGTCGCAATCGTAGACTCGATCGAGCTGTGCCGGTTCGTTGTATTGTCCGACGCCGCCCGGACGCACGTTGTCCGTCGTCGCACCGCTGCAAGCGACGAAATTCGCCTCCGTGATGGACATTCCTTGAAACGTGACGTGGTAGGGATATGCGCGGGGCGACCGATGGCACTTGTTGTCGTTGTTGCTCGTGCCCGGAACGTACTTCGGAAGACCCTCGCCGGCCGAATAGGAATCTCCGAGCGCGGCGTATACGGAGTGCAACTTGGCGAAAAAGATGTCCCAGCCCCCCGCTGACGTGAAGCTGTCTGCGCCGAAGGCGGCCGTGCCGCGAAATCCACCGGTCACGTGCGCATCGCCGATGGCGTCCACCGCGATTCCCAGGCCGCTGTCCGAGCTCGTTCCGCCCATGCTCCGGGCCCAGCGGAAGACGCCGTCCCTGTCGAGCTTGGCGACGAAGACGTCCGAGGAGCCCGCGGAGGCGAGGTTGTACGAGCCGAAGTCGCCCGTGCCGTCGAAGTGACCGGTCACATACGTGTTGCCGCTCGCGTCCAGCGCCAATTTCGAGCCCGCGTCCCCGCTGCCACCCCCGGCGCGCCTGACCCACCGAACGACGCCGCTGCTGTCGAGCTTGGCGATGAAGACGTCCGAGTAGCCCACGGCCGTGAGGTTGAACGGGCCGAAGTCGGCGGCGCCGCCGAAGTAACCCGTGACGTACGCATTGCCGCTCTCGTCCACCGCGATGCCATCCGCTTCGTCGAAATCCCCGCCTCCCATGCTCCGGGCCCACTGGACGACGCCGCTGCCGTCGAGCTTGACGACGAAGGCGTCGTCCTCGCCGGCTGGCGTGAGGTTGAACGAGCCGAAGTCGGCCGTGTCGAAGAAATAACCCGTCACGTACGAATTGCCGTCCCCGTCCAGAGCGATGGCCATGCCTTCCTCGTCGGCCGTACCTCCCATGCTCCGGGCCCACTGAACGACGCCGCTGCCGTCGAGCTTGGCGACGAAGACGTCACAGTTTCCCGCTGGCGTGAGGTGGTACGAGTCGAAATCGGCGACGCCGCAATAAGAGCCGGTCACATGGAGGTTGCCGCTCGCGTCCACCGCAATGCCGAGGCCGGTCTCCGAGCTCGCACCTCCCATGCGGCGCGCCCATTGGACGACGCCGCTCCCGTCGAGCTTGGCGACGAACATGTCGAAGGAGGTACCTTCGGACGTCAGGTTGTACGAGCCGAAGTCTGCAGCGCCGAGGAAGC
>JANNRU010000004.1:0-16140 GCA_031401755.1 Acidobacteriota bacterium
GAGAAGTTGTCGGTCCAGGAGCCTTCGTTACCGGCGGCCTCCACGATGAAATCGATTCTCGTCCCGCAGGGGACGTTCGAGTCGAGGATGAACGAGAACGGTGCCGCAGCGCTCTCGCCGGGTTGCAAATCGGGGAAGTCGGCGAGGTCGGCCAGGACGGTGACTCCAGCGGTTGGCGACACTAGCCGAGCCGCGATGCCCGTCACGGCGCCGATGCCGTCGTTCTTGATCGTCACCGGGAGGATCACCGTTTCTCCGGACTCGACCGCATCGTTACCGCTACCGCTTCCTCCGGTACTGCAACTCTCGGTCAGCTCGTGCGAGAGGTACTGCAAGGAGGGCCCGCACGGCTCGGGCGCGAAGGTAAAGCGGATCGACCACGAGTCGATCGTCCCGGAATCCGTGACCTGATGGTCCTCGACCCGGAACGTCCAAGTACCTTGCGCGTTTTTCGTGTCGAACGCCGACAGCGGCGCGTCGGGTCGAAACGTCCCGCTGTACGGCGGGGAGCCGCTGGTGATCGGCTGGGTCGCCTCATCATCGAAGATCGTGTTCGTGTAGTGGTTCGCGGTGCCCCCATGGCGGTTCGACAGCATCACATTGGTGCCGTCGGGGCCGATCAACCGAAGCGATAAGTCGCCGGCTTCTGTATGCGTGATGTTGACGGTCACGTCGACGTCCAGGATGGTCTCATCGAACGGGATCTCGATCGTCTTCACCGCGCCCGCCGTGTTGCTGTCCGGGATCGGGACGGGCGGCCCCGCCGAAGGCGTCATCGGGGTGTTGTTGGTCCCCGTCGCGAAGGAATAGAAGTTTCCGCCGGCGTTGGCGTTGGTGGTGTTGTCTGCATGGTCGGTCGAGCTGACCGCGTAGAAATAGGTCGTGCACTCCTCGAGTTCCTCGAGTTCCACGGCATGGCCGGTGACGAGATTAAGGGCTCCCGCCGTGCCTCCGATCGGGGGCAGCGTGCTGTCGAAGGTCACGCTGCTGCTCGCCGCTTCGTTCGTCGTCCAGACGATTCGGGCACTGGTTCCGTTCACGTCGATTGCGTCGACGCCGGAGATCGCTGGACCTGAGCAGTCGATCGGACGCGTTCCTTGAACCAGGACGTTGGGTGTACCGCAGGAAGAGATGTCCAGGTAGCCAACCGATACGGTGTCGCCGTCACTGACCGAGATCTTGCCGTCTCCGTTCGTCGCCGCCGTTCCTATCGCCTGAATCGAGCCGGCGTAGCGGCCCGAGTTTGACGGAGTCTCGACGAGCAACAAGGGCTCTGGCGTGGTCTCTGTCGCCGACGAGACTTGGACCTGGTAACTGCCCGCGCCCGTCAAATCCGAGTCGACCAGCGTGACGGCGATCGAGTCGGAGCAATTGAAGACCGATCCGTCGATCGCCACCGACCCCGAGCAGGGCTGCGGCGCCGCGGTGACGCAAGGGCTCGCCGGACCGAAGCAGGCCCCGCTCACTCCGACCGCCTGAACGACGTAGCTATATTGCCGTCCGTTGGCCACGTCGGGGTCGCTGTACGATGTACCGGGGACCGTCGCGACCAACGTCTTCCCGAAATTGCATCCGGCGAACCCCTCGGAGCGCAACACCCGGTAGGCGACTGCGCCCGGAACCGCCGACCACTGTAAGCCCAGCTCGTTGTTGCCGCCGGTGATCGTCACCAGGGGGTAACCCGTCGGGCCATTCGCACAACCACCGTTTTGCGGGGTCGGGGTGGGGCAAGCGATCCCGTGGCGATTGAAGGCGCTGAACAGCGCCGTCATATGCGGCGTGCCGTCGCTCAGGTTGCCGTTGTCGTCGTCCGCGGCGAGCCACTGCATGTAGCCGTTGGTCGCGCCGCATCCATCGGAAGTCCCGGCACTGCACGAGCAGCCATGCCAACTGCTGATCGCGCCGCTGCCTTGATAAAAGACCTTATTTCCAATGATGAATGCGGTGTTCGCGTCGTAGTTGAACGGGAGGCTCGGAAGGTCTCGCGTGACAAAATCCCAGGCGGCCTGTCGCGCCGGTGCCGCCGAGCAGTGAACCTGCCGGCCGCAGGGACCTGAGCCGCTGATGCATGCAGAGCAGCTGAAGTTCGTCGGCGTATCTGGCGTTCCATTCTGGTGCTTGGCCCAATCGGCGTCGCGGACGCCCGAGCAGTCAAGATCGCAGTGCGTACCGCTGTTCGCCTCGTTCGCGTTGAACCCGGTGCCGTCTGCGGTCTGGCCGCAGCCTTGGTTGGTGGTCTGGAAAAAGCCATGGCCGACGCAGGATGTCTGCAACCGATAGATGGCGACGATGTCTGCATAGGCTTCGCTCGAGGAACTCAACGAGCCGCCGGAATCGTTGTCATCGATCGCGTGACCCCATTCGTGGTCGAAGACAGCGGCGATCTCTCCGGTGTTCCGACACCCGCCACCCGACTTGTAGAAATTGATCGTGCCGTTGGCCGGACTGTAGAACGCGTTGCAAGTCTGGTTCAGGTTCACGTTCGAGGTCAACTGGCCTTGCAGCCACGTGTTGTTCGGGAGCCAACCTCGCGCCATCTCGGCGAGTTTGTTGATCTCGTAGAACGATGAACGGGAGGCGGGGGTGTTACCCGCCGAGTCCAGCCCGGTCACGCAGTTGTGCTGGCCATTGATTCCGCCGAGGTCGAGCGATCCGTCGGTCGATGTCTCACTGATCGAGCCACAGGTGTCGGTGACGCGAACGTAGCGGCCGTTGAGCGACGTGGTCGTGTTACCGCCGGAGAAGCTGTACAGGCCGGCCCCGTTCGTGAAGTTGTTTGGAACGGGGTTGCCGGTGTTGGCCCACGGCATCGGGTAATCGAGCTCCATCGCGCCGCAGGTCTGATCGGTGGGGCAGATCTCCGTGCTGGTCAGCGGGTAGACGCCGCCGCTGATCTTTTCTTGCTCGTACTGATTCGTGTCCTCGAACGACAGGACTTCGCCGGTGTGGGCGTCGACGAGCAGTTCCCAGCCCGCCATGTCGGGTTGCCGATGGAACCCGAAGGCCCAGGCCAGTCGATAACCGTAGCCTTGACCGATCTGTCCGGTGAACGAGTCGCCGTCCTGATTTTCCAGGCGCGCGAAGGGGATGATCTCGAGTTGCGGTTTCTTCCAAAACTCGTCTTCAGCGACCTTGCCGCCGATGCGGTCGAATCCGAGCGCGACGGCCTCGTCGGAGGTGAGGGATGGCTGGGTGTCGACGTCGACCGCGCCCCAAGCCTCGGTACCGAGGAGGACGAGGTTGCCGTGGCTGATCGTTGCGACCAGCTTCGAATGGCGAACCGGCACGCCGGCGACGCGCCGATCGAAAGTGACGTGCCACAGTTCGTCGGCCACCTTGCGGGCTCGGCCTCCGCCGAGTTGCTGCGGATCGATCGCCAGCGCGTCGCGATGGGCCGTTACGACGCTGCGTAGGGTCTGCTCGACCGTCGCTTCATCGAGGACCGTCACCGGGCGGCCGATGCGTGCCCCGACGTCACTGAGCGTGACCTGATTCCCGAGGCCGTGGCCTGGCAGTAGCGGGATCCGTGCGATGACGTTGCTGGGCACCCCGGATCGCGGGTCGAGTACGATCTGGAAGTCGCCGTCGGTCTCTGCGCCGAAACGCTGCCAGGCCGCGCCGCGGACTTCCCCCATCGTGTCTGGCCGGGTTGGCAGATGGGAGATGCTGATGTAGAGATCGGGACGAAAGAACGCCCTTTCATCCAGCGGAGTCGTGACCGGCTTGGGAACCAAGGCCAGCGCCGCGCTCGCACACACTCCAACCAGGATCATCCCGATCCCTGTCCGCCTATTGCCGACGATCGTCATTCGCGCCCCTTCGAAGTAAGAAGATTTCGATCCGGTGAGCTTCGCATGATCCGGCCGACGGCCAGCCATTTGGCCGACGGGCACACCTTCAGGAAGTAACCCTCGATCCGAACAAGCAGACTATTCTTCGAATTCCGCAAGTGTCAAGGAAAATCGCCGGCGAGTCGCCCTGTCGACGGGCGACGGATATTCTGGCAGCGAATGAGGCGGCGAGCGCGATTCCCACATCGTTTCCGAACCCGGATATCAGCCCACGCACCGTGGGTCGGGTCCGTCGCGCTCATTATTTACGGTGCGATCGTCGGCGTCGCCTGTGCCGAGCCGGCCCGTGAGCCGCCGGATATCCTTTTAATCAGCGTGGACACCCTTCGCGCGGACCATCTCGGCATCTACGGCGACACCCGGGCCGTGACGCCGGTGATCGACGCTCTGGCTCGATCCGGAGTCGTCTTCGAGCAGGCCCAGAGCCCAGTCCCGATCACCTTGCCGGCTCACGCTTCCATGCTCACCGGACTGCTGCCGCCGCGCCACGGACTTCGCGACAATGGCGCGTGGCGGCTGCCGGATTCGGTCGAGACCCTGGCCGAGCAACTCCGCGCCCGCCGTTACGTGACCGGTGCGTTCATCGGAGCCGCACCCCTGGACTCGTCGACCGGGCTGGACCGAGGTTTCGATCGTTTCGATGACGACATGGTGGCTCGCACGGTCGGCGGATCGAGCCGTGTCGAGCGGCCCGAACGCTACGCGGAAGAGGTCCTCTCCAGGGCATTGGCCTGGCTGCGCGCCGTTCCCAGCGATCGACCGGTTTTCGCGTTCGTCCACCTCTACGATCCCCACTCGCCCTACGAGAAGGCGCTTCCCGGCGAATCGACGCCCGGATACGACGGCGAGATCGCCTGGGTCGATAGCGAGATCGGTCGTTTTCGTGAAGCGCTCGATCAGGTCGATCGTCGATGGGCCGGGGCGCTGACCGTGTTGACCTCGGATCATGGCGAGGGACTTGGCGAGCATGGGGAACAGACGCACTGCGTGTTCGTCTACCAGTCGACGTTGCACGTCCCGCTGATCCTCCATCGCCCCGGTGTGTTGCCCTCGCGCCGGATCGCCGAGCCGGTCAGCTTGGTCGACCTGACCCCGACGATCTTGGAGTTTGCCGGCCTCGAGGCCAAGTCGACCCTCGACGGTCGGAGTCTGGCACCGGCGGCGCTCGGCGGAAAGCTCCCATCGTCGACGCGCGAGCTCTATTTCGAGAGCTTGTTCGGACAGCTACGGTTCGGCTGGGCGCCCTTGCGCGGAATACGCGCCGGCGACCTGAAGCTCATCGATGCGCCCCGGGCGGAGGTTTTCGATCTCGCGGCCGATCCGCACGAATCGGTCAATCGGTACGACTCGCTGCCGGAGCAGGCGACGGATCTTCGCGCCGCGATTCTGGATGTCGGCGAGGGGGAGCGGGCGGTCGCGGCGCTCGATGAGGAGATGTCGCATCGACTGACGAGTTTGGGTTACGTCGGCGCGCTGCCTGAAGGCGGAGGGATGAGCGAAGAGGATCCGAAAGATCGGATTGCCGTCTACGAGGCCTTCCAACGCGCCCACGCCGCCGCACAACTCGGGCGACTCGACGAAGCGCTCGAACTCATGGAACGGCTCGAGACCGACCTGTCCCGAAGTCCCTATTTCTATTTGGAGTGGGGCAACTTCGCCGCGCTGGCGGAGCGATGGAGCGAAGCGGCGACTGCGTACCACCGCTGCCTGGCACTGGACGCCCAGAACGAGGACGCGCTGCTCAATCTTGGCGTTGCGTTGCTCCGCAGTGAGGATCCGGGTGCCGCGATCGAGGCTTTCGAGCGGTTGCTGACGCTCCGACCCGATCACGTGAAGGCGCTCCTGTATGCCGGCACCGTTCGCTACCGTAATCTCCGGGATCCTGTAGGTGCTAAACGTCACTGGACCCGTTTCGTCGAACTGGCTCCGAATCATCCCGACGCCCTACAGGTTCGTCGCGCGCTCGCCAACTTGGGCTGATCCGTGAACGCTCTTCGCACGATACCGCTCGACGCCCGGCGTGGATCTCCCATCCTGACCGGCGGTTTCGGCGGTGCGGTCGCGCTGTGGTCCATCGCCTATTTCGGCCGCCTCCCGGGCGTCGAGGCCACGAGTTCGGTGCTTCTGGTGCTTTTTCTCGCAGCGCTGTTCGCCACCGGAGTCCTGCTCGGGAGACATTCCGAGGGGAGCTGGCGAACCGGATGGCTGGCGGGTGCGGTGACGGGTTTGATCAACCTGCTGGTGCTGGGGAGTCTGCTCGCCGAGGCCCGCCCCGTGGGCCGACTCCCTGCTGCGATCGTTTGGGTCCCAGGGTCGATCCTTGTGACCGCGACTCTCGTCGCGGCCGGGGCGGTCGCCGGGGCTCGTTGGCGGAGGCGTCCCGCGCCGACCGACTGGACCCACGGATTCGCCTGGGTCGCCGTCGCGGCTGCATCGCTCCTGCTCGGCGCCGGGGGATTGGTCACCAGCGCCGAAGCTGGGCTTGCCGTGGTCGACTGGCCCAATTCCTACGGCTACAACATGTTCCTCTATCCGCTGTCACGGATGACCGGCGGCATCTACTACGAGCACGCCCATCGACTGCTCGGAGCGCTCGTGGGCCTGACCACCCTCGTGCTCGCCGGGACGATGCAGCGGAATGAACCGCGTGCCTCAGTTCGGCGCGTGGGGTGGATTGCAGTCCTGCTGGTCATCGTTCAGGGAGTCATGGGTGGGCTGCGCGTCACAGGGCAATGGACGCTTAGCACCGATGAAGCCTCGATGCGTCCAAGTTTGGCGCTCGCCATGGGACATGGCATCCTCGGTCAACTCTTTTTCGGGCTATTGGTCGGCCTCGCTGTCGTGTCTTCCCGCGATTGGCGGCAAGGAAGCGCGATCGGACTTTCGGGGCGAAGCACGGCGGCGCGCGTCCTGCCGGTCGCGCTCCTCAGCGTTTTGATCGTGCAGCTCGTTCTCGGTGGGGCTCAGCGCCACTTCGGGCAGTGGGTCACTGCACACATGGCGATCGGGCTTGCACTGGTCGCACCGCTGGCCGGCTACCTCGGCCTATCCGCGGCGCTCGCGCCGCATTCGAGGCGGCGAGAGCGTCGAGTCGGGGCCGCGTTGGCCACCTCCACCTTTGGCCAAGTCCTCCTCGGGTTCGGGGCATTGGTCGTCACCGGCGCGTGGGGCGGGCCGCCTGCACCACCTCGAATCGCCTTGGTGGTCGCGACGAGCCATCAGTGGCTAGGCGCCATCTTCCTTGGACTGGCGGTCACGCTTGCCTGCTATCGCTGGCGCAGTCCTAACCCCGGTCGCGATGGGGATTCGGACGGCCCCTTGCCAGATTCCGCCGTATATTGACGCCTACTCTGCATCCACCGAGGGCGGTCGGTCGGCGGGAGATTGGACCAAAGGCCGCTCCAGCGTTGCCCGCGAACCACGCCACCGAGTAACCGGCGAGACCCAGGAATACGCATGTGGACTTCGATCAAGACTTGGCTCGGTCTCCTCACCCTGACGGCGGCAATCCCGTCGTCCGCCGCCGTCGTCATCTCTGAGATCGCATATCACCCGGGATCCGGGCAGACAGCCGACGAATTCGTCGAGATTCACAACTCCGGCGCGTCTCCGGCGGACCTGTCGGGGTGGTGTATCGATGGCCTCGGTTTCTGCTTTCCCCAGGCGACCCCGGTCGTTCCCCCGGACGGTCGCGTGGTGCTCGCCTCGAACGCGCTCCAGTTTCAAGCGACCTACGGTCTCGCCGCAGATTTCGTCTACCCCGGCAGTCTCGACAACGGCGGAGAGCGCCTGGCGCTGATCGCGCCCGGCGGCGCGGTGGTCAGCCAGGTCGTCTACGACGATCGCCATCCCTGGGCGACGACCCCCGATGGGATAGGGCCCAGCCTCGAGCGAATCGTCGCGACCAGTGCCGATGAGTCGCCGCGCAACTGGCGCGCCTCGCTCGCCCCGTTGGGTTCGACCCCCGGAGCGCCGAACAGCGTCGCCGCTTCGGCGTTGCCGCCCTGGATCGAGTTGGTGCAGCACACCGCGAATCCGGCGCCCGGCTCGCCGATCGTGGTCGAGGCCGATCTCGTCGCGGCGACGAGCGTCGTGCTCTTCTACAAGTTCGATTTCGCTGCCGGGGAGGCCTCGCTGGCGATGGCCGACGACGGCCTCGGCAACGATGCGCAGGCGGGCGACGCACGATTCACGGCGACAATTCCGGCGCAACCCGCCAACGCGATCGTCCGCTACCGTGTCGAAGCGAGCGGTCCAACAGGAACGATTCGGTATCCACGCGCCGACGACACGGTGGTTTGGGACGGAACGGTCGTGCTCGCGCCGGGGATCGTCTCCCAACTCCCCGTGCTGCATTGGTTCATCGATCCGCCGGACTACGTCGCGGCGACCTGTCCCGGGGAAACGCCCGAATGTCACCGCTTCAACGACCTGACCGAAGCGGCCGTGATTTTTTACGACGGCAAGCTATACGACGGAGTACAGGCCCGAGTCCGGGGCGCGAATGCGCGCAATTTTCCGAAACTGAGCTGGAAGTTCTTCTTTCCGACCGGGCACGAATTCGCCATGCCGGGCTACATCGAACTGCCCGTCGACACGTTCGATCTCAACGCGAGTTTTGCGGAAAAGAGCTATCTCCGCGAGGTTTTGGGCTGGGAAACCATGCGTAGCGCCGGCGTGCCGGCGAGCGATGCGTTCCACGTGCGCCTGCATCGGAACGGTCCCTTCGACGGACTTTACATCTACGTCGAGTCGCCGGAACGAACGTGGGTCGATCACCGCGGCCTCGACCAGAATGCCGCCCGTTACAAGTGCTTTGCTCCACTGCAAGAAGAACCGCTCGTCGGGATCCCGGGCCTGTACGAAAAGCAGTCCCGCTTGAATGACGGCTACGAGGACATTCAAGCGCTGATAAACGGCGTGAACGGGATCGGAACGAACGATCGTCACCAGTTCTTGATGGACAACCTCGACTTGCCCTGGACGCTCAACTACCTGGCGGCAACCGTTCTGCTCCACAACAACGACCACATCGAGAAAAACTACTTCCTCTACCGGGATACCGAGGGCACCGGTCGATGGGCGCCCTACCCGTGGGATCTCGACTTGACCTTCGGGCGCAACTTCGTCGGAACGCTTTTGAGCGATGTCATGTGGGCCGACAAGGATGGGCTCCCTGGTCTTCCGGTCAACGTTTCGCCCAGTCACCCGCTGTTCGGCGACACCTCCCATCGCAAGGTCGACGGACCCTGGAACCGGCTGATCGACGCCGTGCTGAGCTACCCCGACCTGCGGGAGATGTACTACCGCCGCCTTCGGACGTTGATGGACGAGTTCTTGGCGGAAGGGCGCTATGAGTCCAGAATTGCGCAGCTGGTGCCGCTGATCGAGACCGAAGCGGTGCTCGATGTTCAGCTCTGGGGACAGTACGGAGCGCCGCAGACCGTGGCCGTGGCTGCCGCGATTCTGGAGAACGAATACCTCGATCCGCGGCGCACGCACTTGTTCGAGACCCACGCGGTCTGCGACATCCCGGATGCCCAGCAGTCGCTACCGCGGGTCGTCATCAACGAGATTCTCTACAACGCGCTTGGGGGCGGAGACGACGAGTATGTCGAGCTTCACAACCCGTCGGCGACGGTCGCGGTCGACCTCTCCGGATGGAGGCTCGACGGCATCGGGCTGACGCTGCCCGCGGGGACCGTCATCCCGGCGCGGGGCTACGCGGTCCTGGCCAAAAACGACCTTCGCTTCAGGACGGTCTATGGCGGCGGGAAGTTCGTCGCCGCCGACTACACAGGCTCGTTGCTCGACACCGGCGAGACGCTCGTGCTGCGCAATGAGAACGGCGCCGTGATCAGTTCGGTAACCTTCGAGAGTCAGGCGCCCTGGCCCACCGGCCCCGCGACGTCCGGACAGTCTCTCGAATTGATCGACCCCGCGCAAGACACCGCGCGCACCGCGAACTGGGCCGCCAGCATCTCGGTCGGGGGGACGCCCGGGGCGCCCAACAGCCGAAGTGGAACACTCGCCGCGTTGCCCCCGCTGTACATCAATGAAGTCGTGCGGTTGAACTCTTCGGTCGCGACGGACGAACTCGGTGACCACGACCCGTGGATCGAAATCTACAACCCGTCACCCGTCACGGTCAGCCTGACCGGGCTGGGCCTGTCCGACGATCTCGGGCAACCTGGGCGTTGGACGTTCCCTGCCGGAACCCAAGTCTGTTCGGGTTGTTTTACTGTTGTCTGGATGGACAACGAGCCCGGCGAAGGCCCGCTGCACGCCGGATTCGTCCTGCCTTCGTCGGGTCTCATCGGTTTGTTCACCGCGTCCGGGGCGCTGATCGACTATCTGCCCTACGCGGGTCTGGGGATCGATCAGGCCTGGGGTCGTTTCCCCGACGGCACCGCGGAACTTCGCGCGCTCGGCAGCGCAACGCCCGGCGCCTCGAACAGTGTCTTGACCAGTGCCTTGATCCTGAACGAGTACAACGCCGTCGGGCCCTCGAATCTGCTCAAGAACGGCGGAACGGACAGTTACTTCGGTCGTATCCCCGGAAACGGGGGCGACTGGTTCGAGCTGGTCGTGACGACCGACCACGTCGATGTTCGCGGTTGGCAACTGGAGATGACCAACCAGACTGGACTCCCCGGACAGGTGGCGCAGACGTTGACGCTGCCGAGCGACGCGTTTCTCGGGGATCTCCGCGCGGGGACGATCCTGACCGTCGCCAAGTCCTTGCCATCGGACATGAGCTATTTCCCGCCCGCGGGCGACTGGTGGATTCACTTCCAAGCGCCGAATCTGATCGAGGTCTCGAACGACAACTGGCAACTGACGATCAAGAACGCGAGCGCTCAGGTCGTCTTCGGCCCGGCGGGGGAGGGCGTCAGCCCGCTGTCGGGAATCGGCAGCGACGAGGTCTTCAAGCTCGAACAAGACCCGAGCCCGTTCGTGACGCCGGAGTCGTCGTACAACGATGGGTCGTCGAGCACGTTTGGTTCGGCGAATCTCTGGGCTGCCGGAACGATCGTCCAGGACTTCAGCGCGCTCCGTGCAGCTGGGCTGACCAGCCCCTGCGGCGGGCCCGACGGCGATGGTGACGGTGTTTGCGACGCCGAGGACAACTGTCCGGCGGTCTCCAACGGTGCCCAGAACAACGCAGACGGCGATGATCACGGCGACGCCTGCGACCCGTGTCCGCTCGATTCAGCCAATGACGCCGATTACGATGGCGACTGCGCCAACGTCGACAACTGCCCGGCCACCGCCAACCCCACGCAAACCGATAGCGACGCGGACGGAGTCGGCGACGCCTGCGACAACTGTCCGGCGACGAGCAATCCGGACCAGGCCGATCCCGACGGTGACGGAGCTGGTGAAGCTTGCGATCCGTGCCCGGGAGCGGTTCCCAACGACCCGGATGGCGACGGTTTCTGCAGTGCCTCGGACAACTGTCCGCTGGCCTCGAACGCCGGCCAGCAGGACGGCGATTCCGACGGCATCGGAGACGTCTGCGACCCGTGTCCACTCGATCCCCTCAACGACGCCGATCTCGACGGGCGCTGCGCCAACGCCGACAATTGCCCGAGCTTTCCGAACTCGAGCCAAGTTGACGGCGACGGTGACGGAGTGGGCGATCCGTGCGACAACTGTCCGACGAGCGCGAACACGAATCAGGCCAATCTCGATGGTGACGCCAGCGGAAACGTTTGCGACGGCGATGACGATGGCGACGGCGTTGCCGACGGTTCCGATAATTGCCCGCTCGCATCGAACGCGGCGCAAACCAATACCGACGGGGACGCGCTCGGCGATGCCTGTGACCCCGACGACGACAACGACGGCGACGCGGACGCTGCCGACAACTGTCCGCTGGACACGAATGCGAACCAGTCGGACGATGACGCCGACGGTTATGGGGACTCGTGCGATTGCAGGTCGAACAACCCCAGTCTGTCGATCCTCCCGGTGGAGATCGGAGCGAGCCTGCGCCTGAGCAAGGTGTCGGGGGCCACGCTGACCTGGCGGCGCGGCTATCAGGCTTTCCTGTCGAACGTCTATCGCGGCACGCGCGCGGCGGGCGCGGCGTTCGCTCACAACGCGACCTGTTTTGCTTCCAATACCGCGGGCCTGCAGGCGACTGACGGGGCCTCGCCCGCAGCGGGAGCGCTCTATTTCTACATGATCGGTGGTCGTAACGACTGCGGCGAGGGACCGGCTACGACCAATAGCGCGGGTCAGACGATCTTTGCCGCCTCCGCGTGTCCGAGCCCGGGCGGCGCGGAGGATCGCGATACGGACTTGGATGGGCTCAAAGACAAGAAGGACAACTGTTCCCTGGTCGCTAACGCCGATCAAGCCGATGCCGATCTCGACTTCACCGGTACCGTTTGCGACAACTGCCCGAGTCTGGCGAACAGATACCAAGAAGATCTAGACCACGATGGCGTCGGCGATGCCTGCGATGCGGATGACGATAGTGACGGGGTCGCGGATGTCGGGGACAACTGTGTGACAATTGCCAATGCCGGCCAGGGCGATATCGATGGTGACGGGTTCGGGGATCTGTGCGACCCGTGCACGGACACCGATGGTGATGGATTGGGCGATTCCGGGTTCTCCGCCAATCGCTGCGCACTCGATCTCTTCCCTGGCGATCCGAACAACGACGAGGACCGTGACGGGATCGCCGCGCCAGCCGACAACTGTCCCGGTTCCGCGAATCCGTCCCAATCCGACATCGACGAAGACGGGTTGGGTGATGCATGTGACGCTTGTCCGGAGGATCCTGCGAACGATTTCGACGGCGACGAATTCTGCGCCGGCGAGTGCCACCCCGAAATCCTGGATCTTCAGTTCGCAAGCCCGGTAGAGTCGGTGCTCGTCGGACCGGGGTCGGCGATGCGCTATCTCGCAAACGCCTCGAACCCCGGCATCGGTTCGACATGGACGACCGAAGGATTCGTCGACGCGGCGTGGAGTGTCGGGACCTATGCCGCAGGTTACGAGGCGCTCGCCGGTGCGGAGGATCTGATCTCGACCACGGTTCCGGTAGGAACGCGATCGCTGTACACCCGTGCCACGTTCCAGATCGCCGACCTCGGCGCGATCGACGACGTTTTCCTCGGCGTGGACTACGACGACGGCGTCGTGGCCTGGATCAACGGACTCGAGGTCTGGCGTTCCCCAGAGATGCCGGTGGGGACGCCGGATTGGAACGCGTCGACGGCCTCCCACGAATCGAGCAACGCGAGTGTGCCGACCTACTCAGCGTTGGTGGATATTTCGGCGGCGGCGCTGCAAGCGCTTCACCTGGGAACGAACGTCCTGGCCGTCGGCGTTTGGAACCACCAGCCGTTCTTCCCGCCCTCGCCCGATCTCGTCGTCGGACCGAGGCTGTCGGTCAATCGCAGTGCGCAATTGACCTACCTAGCCAATACGGCGGATCCGGCGATCGGGATGGGCTGGGTCTCCGAGGCCTTCGACGATTCTTCATGGGCTACCGGTCTTTTCGGTGTGGGCTACGAAGAGTTTCCGGGAGGGGCGAACGGATTCATCGAGACTGCCGTGCCGGTGCACACCTCGTCGGTCTACGTGCGTAGTCGATTCTCCATAACGGAGGCCGCCGCCGTCGAGAACTTGCATGTCGGTCTGGACTACGACGACGGCGTGATCGCCTGGGTCAACGGGGTCGAGGTTTATCGCTCTCCGCAAATGCCGCCTGTGGCGACCCCGCAATGGAATACCGATGCGGCGATCGGCGAATCGAGCAACCAGCCGCAGCCCGTGCTGGACCCGGCGATCAACCTCGTGAACGCCCTGCCTTACCTGCACGACGGGACGAATCTTCTGGCACTCGGCGTCTGGAACCATGATGCGGCGGTCTCGAGTGACTTGGTGCTCGCGGCCGGTGTCGCCGCCGACGGTCTGGGCTTGGATAACTGCCCCGTGATCGCTAATCCGAGCCAGGTCGACCTGGATCACGACGGCGCCGGGGATGCCTGCGACAATTGTCAGAACCGCTTCAATCCCAGTCAAATCGACGCCGATGGGGACGGCCTCGGCAACGCCTGCGATCGCTGTCCCTACGACGCGGGCACGCCACAGACGGACGGGGACGACGATGGCGTCGGAGATGCGTGCGACAACTGCCCGGCGGTCCCGAACACGTTGCAGTCGGATGAAGACGGAGACGGTCAGGGAGACGCTTGCGAGCCGCTTCCGTCGGTTGAGTCGGAACCGAATGGAGCGTGCGGGCAAGCCACGGCGATCGTGTTGGGTGAGACGACGCTCGCCGCGCTCTTCCCGGTCGGCGATTACGATTACTTCTCGGTCAGTCTAGCCAGTGCGGCAGTCTTTGAGGTCGTCACGTCCGGCGATCCGGGAGGCGATACCGTGGTGGGAGTCTTCACACCCGCCGGCACTCCTCTCATCGGCTGCGACGATGACGAGAACGCGACAATCGCCTATCACTACTCCCGCTTCAGCTGCTGCCTCCCCGCCGGAACCTACTGCGTCGGGGTGAAGGAGAACGGAAACGACGGGACGATCGCGAGCTACGGAGTGACGGTCTCCCAGGCCGGCGCGTGCAGCGCGAACCCGGATCCGCTCCAGAACGGCTGCGCGATCGAGAACACCGGGGGAGATTGCAGCCCCTGGTGAGGGACGGACATGCCCCCCCCTCCGACGCCTCCACCACAGCTTTGACTTCGGCCGGGCGACTCCTATATTCGCTTGGAGTTCTCGGGCCGGTTTGGCCAAAGTCCCCGGTACGGGTCCGAGGGGGTGTCGTGGAACGCAACTACCTGGTCGTGGCCGCCGATGGGGCCGTCCGCGAGACTCTCGCCGGCGAACTGCGCAAGAAGGGCGCGGCGGTCACGTTGGCCGCAAACGGTGGCGAGGCCGTGCGGGTCGTGCAGTCGGTCGCGCTCGATGCCGTTTTTGTCGAGACACACCTGCCGGACATGTCTGGTGAGGAGCTACGCTCAAGACTCGTCGATGCCCGCCCGGACTGCCGCGTCGTGCTCTTGTCGAGCTTCCGGCTCGTGCGCAACTCTCCGGAACTCCTGCGATACGGAAACGAAGACTTCCTGATTCGCGCCGGGCAGGTGTTCGATCTGTTGAAACACCAGGACGACGCGCGGGTCGCCGCGCCCTCCTCCGAACGTGGTCGGCAGGCGCTGATGCAACTCGTCGATGTTCTCGTCGGGTTGCTCGAGCTCGACCAACGACAATTTAGCGGTTCGTCGCACCTGACGATGAAACTCGGTCGCGCGACGGCCGAGCAGATGGGAGCCGGAACCGACATGGTGCTGGAGGTGATGCTCGGGGCGCTCGTGCGCAACATCGGCCGCGTCGGCGTCGAGCCCGAGTCGGGGGACCCCTCCGATCTATCCGAAGAGGAGCGGGGCCAGCGCGTCCGCGAGCACGTATTGGCCACGTTACGCCTGCTCGAACACATCGACTTTCCTTGGAAGGTACTGCCCGTCGTCCGGCACCATCACGAACGCTACAACGGTTCAGGATTCCCGGATGGGTTGCGCGGGCGCGAGATTCCGATGGGCGCCCGCATTCTCTCAGTCGTCGACGCCTATGTGGCGCTGACCTCGGGCGAGGAGGGCCCGGCTCGCGACCCGGAGACGGCGTTGGCAGAACTCGTGCGGCGAGCGGGTCAAGAATTCGATCCAGAAGTCGTCGAGGCATTCCATCGCGTCGCCGATCAGTGGTTCGCGGGCCGAGCCGCCAAGCGCCGACCGCGCGTGCTGATCATCGACCAGCAAGACCAGTTTCGCCGCCTGTTGCGCATGCGCCTGCTGAACGAGGGGATGGAGGCGGACGAGGCCGTGAGCTACGAAAAGGGTCTCGAGAGTCTGCTGAAGAACCGCCCTGACATCTTGATCGTCGACGTCGATGCCGACAACAACGAGGCATTCCAGCTACTCCAGGAGCTCCAGCAAGATCCGACCCTGTGCCGGTTGCCGGTCGTTTTCTCTTCGCAGCGTCCGTCCAGGCAACTCAAGATCCGCGCCCTGCGCCAGGGGGTCGACGACTTTTGCGGCAAGGTCGACGACGTGGACGAAATCGTCGCTCGGCTCGAGAACGTCTTGATTCGCGAAGCGATGCGCGCAGAGGGCGAGACTCGCCGAAGCCGACGCGGCATCACCGGTGACCTGGAAAATCTGAGCCTGCCGGACATCGTTCAGACCTTGACCATCGGGATGAAAACCGCCTGCGTCAGCGTCGCATCCGAGGAGCGGGCGGGCAAGATCTGGTTCGAGAACGG
>JANNRU010000005.1:0-8555 GCA_031401755.1 Acidobacteriota bacterium
CGGCGGTTGGCAACTGGGATTCCCCGTCCCCCTCGAGGGCTGGCCGCTATGGCTGCTGCAGATCGGTGCCTTCGTGGCCAAGGTCGGCTTCTTCATGTTCCTGTTCGTGTGGGTGCGCTGGACGCTGCCGCGCTTCCGCTACGATCAGTTGATGAGCCTGGGCTGGAAGCGACTGTTCCCCTTGGCTCTGGTCAATTTGCTGGTCACGGGCTTTCTCGTGGCCCTGAACGTGATCCGGAGGTAAGGGGCCGCGATGGAAACTGCCGCCTTTGTCGTGCTCGCGTTGATGGCGCTGGTCTCGGCCGTGGTCGTGGTGACCCATCGGCACGCGATTGTCGCGGCCTTGGCGCTGGCCTTCAATCTGATCTCGATCGCCGGCCTGTTCTTCGTGCTCAACGCGCAGTTCATCGGTTTCTTACAGGTGATCGTCTACGCCGGTGCGATCATGGTCCTGATCCTGTTCGTGCTCATGCTGCTCAACGTGCAAGCCGAAGCAAGCCTGCGCACGGTCGGCGTCTTCCAGCGACTCTTTGCGCCGTTGGCCGTGCTGGCGTTGGCGTTATTGGTCGCCGGCGGCGGGTTTGTCGCGGCCGAGGGCGATCGCTTCCCCCCGGTCGACTCCGACTTCGGCTCGGTCGAGCGTTTGGGGGTCGAGTTGTTCACGCGGTTCTGGTATCCGTTCGAGGCGATCTCGCTGCTGCTCGTGGTGGCGATGATCGGCGCGGTGCTTCTGGCCAAGCGCCGGCTCTAGTCGGGAGGTCGTGTTGGAACCCGGTCCACAGCATTACCTGATTCTCTCGGCGATCCTGTTCGCGCTCGGTGTCGCCGGCGTGCTGCTGCGGCGGGGCGCGATTACGATCCTCATGTCGATCGAGCTGATGCTCAACGCGGCGAACCTGGTGTTCATCACTTTTGCGCGGCAGTTCGATCACATCGAGGGTCAGATTTACGTCTTCTTCATCATCACGCTCGCCGCGGCCGAGGCCGCGGTCGGCCTGGCGATCGTCATCGCGCTGTTCCGCCTCCGCGAGTCGACGGACGTCGATGCATTGCGACTGCTGAAGTGGTAGGCGCGGGATGTTGAGGCTGATCTGGCTCATCCCGCTGATCCCGCTCGTCGGGGTCGCGGTCAACGGTTTGTTCGGCCGAAAGTTCTCCCGTGTCGCTTCGGGAACGATCGCCGCGTCGACGATCCTTGTTTCGTTCCTGCTCTCGGTCGGCGCGGTGTTGCAGTTGGCCAAGCTCCCGGAGGAGGCGCGCCGCTTCGCGGTGACGCTCGGATCGTGGATGCCGCTGGGCGTCGTCGAGCCGGCCGGCCGGGCATTCGAAGTCGGCTGGGAGTTTGCGCTCGACCCGCTTTCCGCCGTGCTGCTGCTCGTCGTCACCGGTGTCGGCTTTCTGATCCACCTTTACTCCGTGGGCTACATGGAGCACGAAGCCGATTACGCCCGTTTCTTCGTCTACTTGAATCTGTTCATGTCCATGATGTGCACTCTGGTCCTGGCCGACAATCTGCTCGTGCTGTTCGTCGGCTGGGAAGGGGTCGGGCTCTGTTCGTACCTGTTGATCGGGTTCTTCTACGATCGGCCGTTCGACGAGCGCAGCGGAATGAGCTGTGCCGACGCGGGAAGAAAGGCGTTCATCGTCAATCGGATCGGCGACTTCGCATTTCTCTTGGGAATGCTGTGGCTCGCGGTCGAGTTCGGCACGCTGAACTTCCACGAGCTCAGCTCGGCCCTGGCCCACGCGGGACCCGGTGCCGAAGCGTTCCTGACCGGCGTCGGCCTGTTGCTGTTCATCGGCGCCTGCGGGAAGTCGGCGCAGATCCCGCTCTACGTCTGGCTCCCTGACGCCATGGCCGGCCCGACCCCCGTGTCGGCTTTGATCCACGCCGCGACCATGGTGACGGCCGGCGTCTACATGGTCTGCCGAATGTCTGCGCTCTACAGCGCGGCGCCCGAAGCGCTGGCCGTAGTCGCCGCGATCGGGGCGCTCACCGCATTCATGGCCGCCACGATGGGCGTGCTGGCGACCGACATCAAGAAGGTCTTGGCCTACTCGACCGTCAGCCAGCTCGGTTTCATGTTCGCCGCGGCCGGCGTCGGGGCCTATACGGCGGCGATGTTCCATCTGGTGACCCACGCCTTCTTCAAGGCGTTGTTGTTCCTGGGCGCGGGCAGCGTGATCCACGCGCTCCATGGCACGCAGGACATCCGCGAGATGGGCGGGTTGCGGGCGAAGCTTCCCGTGACCCACGCGACCTTCGTCATCGCCTGGCTGGCGATCGCCGGGATCTTCCCGTTTGCCGGATTTTTTTCGAAAGACGAAATCCTGGCTGACGCGTGGCATGCGGGCCATCCGGTGATCTGGGGCTTGCTCGTGGTTTCGGCTCTACTCACCGCCTTCTACATGACGCGTCTGGTCTACCTCGTCTTCTGGGGCGCGCATCGCGGCGACCCGCATCGTCTGGAGCAGGCCCACGAGTCGCCGCGCACGATGACGGTGCCGCTCGGGATCCTCGCTGTCCTGTCGATCGTCGGGGGATTCATCGGTATCCCGGCCGCGCTGAGCTTCGGCAGCGACCTGAATTTCCTGCGGCACTGGCTCGCACCGGCGTTGACGATGGCGGGCGCGGGTCACGGCGCGGAATCGGCGGCCGCGGCGCACATCGGCGCGGGGGAGTACCTGCTGATCGCGGCCGCGCTCGGTGTCGCGGCGTTCGGAATCCTGTTGGCGATGACGATCTACCGCCGACCCGGCACAGCGGATCGGCTGTCCCGTGCCGCCGGGCCGGTCTACACGCTCGTCCGCAATCTTTACTGGGTCGATGAATTGTATGAACTGATCGTGCTGCGCCCGTTCTACGCGATCAGCCGTGCTTTCGCGGCGCTCGATCGTTGGGTCATCGATGGCCTGGTCAACGCCGCCGGAATCACGACCGAACTGACCGGCCAGGTGATCAAGCTCTTCCAGACCGGCCTGGTCCGCAACTACGCTTTGATGTTCCTCATGGGCGTGGTCGCCGTCCTGTGGTATCTGGCGACGGTCTGATCGGGGAGCGGAGCATCCATGACCGAGTTCGACCTCTTACCGATCCTGCCGACCGTCAGCCTGAGCGCGTTCGCGTTGCTCGCCCTGGTGCTCGTACCGTTTTTCCGCGGCAGTTCGCGTCCGATCGTTCTGGTGGCGTTGTCCGGACTCGGCGTGACCGTGGGCGTACTGTGGAGCTTGTGGCAGGCCTGCGCGCGGGAAGGGGCAATCGAGAGTGCTGCGGGCCTCGTGCGCGTGGATCCATTCGGCCTCTACATCTCGTTCCTGCTGTTGTTGATCGGGATACTGACCGTTTTCTATTCGGTCGCGTTCTTGGAACGCGAAGAAGCCGACATCGGCGAGTTCTATCCGCTGCTCCTGTTCTGTCTCGCCGGCATGATGATCATGGTGCATACGACGCACCTGATGATGGTGTTGATCGGGCTCGAGATCTTTTCGCTGTCGCTCTACGTCATCACCGGCCTGACCCGGATGCGTCCGCGGTCGGTCGAGGCGGCGCTGAAGTACTTCCTGCTCGGTGCTTTTTCTTCGGGCTTCATGGTCTACGGATTGGCGCTGCTCTACGGGACCGCGGGTTCGCTGGAGATGATCCGCATCGCCTCGATCGCGGCCGCCGGTCCGGGACGGCTGTTCTGGATCGGGGTGGGCCTGTTCCTGATCGGGCTCGCGTTCAAGATCGGGGCGGTCCCGTTCCATCAATGGGTTCCCGATGTGTACGAGGGCGCGCCGACGAACGTCACCGGCTTCATGGCCGCCGCGACCAAGACCGCCGTCTTCGTCGTGCTGATCCGGTTCCTGGTCGGGGCGCTTGGGCGTCACGAGGAGATCTGGATTCCACTGATCACTTGGCTTTCGATTCTGACCATGACGGTCGGCAACCTGATCGCGCTGGCGCAGACGAACCTTAAACGCATGCTGGCCTTTTCATCGATCGCCCATGCCGGTTATTTATTGATCGCGATCGTCTGCCGGCCGGACGAGGGCGTGGGCGCGATCGTCTTCTACCTGACCGTTTACGGGTTGATGACCGTCGGTGCGTTCGCCGTGCTCTCGGCGGTCGGCCGCGGCGACGTCGACGGCGAGCGCGGCTACGAGCTTTCCGATTGGGCGGGGTTAGGTTGGCGGCGGCCGGTTCTGGGGATGGCGCTCACGTTTTTCCTGTTCTCGCTCGCCGGACTACCGCCGACGGGTGGTTTTCTAGGTAAGTACGTGATCTTCGCGGCTGCCGTGCACTCCGATCGTTGGCTCTTGGCCGTGGTCGGGATGCTCAACGCCACGGTCGCGGTCTACTACTACCTGCGCGTCGTGGTCTCGATTTACATGCGCGAGCCGGAGCGTGACGAGCTGCCGTTGCCGGTGACTCCCGGCGCCGCCGCGGTCATGCTGGTCTCGGTTGCCGGCGTGGTCTGGCTCGGGCTTGCGCCCGGTCGTCTGCTCGACGTCGCCCGGACGCTCGCCGCCTCGATCCTCTGATTCGCGGCGTCCCGGCCGCCGGATTTGCCCCGACGTCGGATCGGACCCTATGTTCGTCGGGTCCGTACCTCCCCGAACCTGCGCTTTGCGTCGCCGGTGCTCGGGCCCGCACGGAGGCCGAACCGATGCCCGTCAAGACACCCATAGCGCCCGCCCCATCCCGCACCGCCGCGGCCAAGTCCGATCGCATGGTCGTGGTGCGGAAGTTGGACGGGACGATCCTGAAAGGCACGACCTACGACTTCGCGCCCGCCAAGCCCGTATTTCACGTCTATCGTGACGGCGACGAGACATCGACCGCGGTTGCCGTTCGAGTCGATCAGTTGAAGGCGGTCTTTTACGTCAAAAGTTACAAGGGCCGGGCAGAGCGCCAGGACGAGTACGATTTCGCGCGCGCCTCCGGCCACGGCCGCAAGATGGCGGTTCAATTCTCCGATGGCGAGACGATCGCCGGCTGGACCATGGGCTACAACCGCGAGGCGCGCGGCTTCTTCATGATCCCGGCCGAGGCCGAGGGGAACAACGCCCGCGTCTACATCTTGAATGCGGCGGTCCAGTCGGTGACCTGGCTCTGAGCCGGCCCGGGCGGCGGCCGCTTGGCGATCCGGCGCGCGGGCCGGCATAATGCGGTGACCTTCTTGAGAGTCCGGGGGCGAACTGGATTCGACGGAAAGGCAGAGGCGGAAGTAGCACGCCGAGGCCCACGTCCTCGTGAATCCCGTGGAAAAAAGTAACTGGCAACAACCAGTACGCTCTCGCGGCTTAATTAACCGCGACGGTTCCCGGAGAGCCCGCCCGAGGCGCTCCGACGAAGCGACGCAAATTCGGGATAGTCGAGCGGTGACGCCCGTGACTGCTCGGTGAAACTAACGGGCTGGCTACCGGACCATTTGCCGTTCAGCGGACCGGCGGCGAGAAAAAAAACGAACGTGCTAAGCGTGTAGAAGCTTTCGTACGAACCTTTTCGGACGCGGGTTCGATTCCCGCCGCCTCCACCAATTCAAGGTCTTCCGAAAGCGGCCCCAACGGGTCGCTTCTCGGTCATGCCGCGTCGCAAGTCGGTCACGGTCAAAGGGATCGCTCGGCGTCCGATGTCGAAAGCCGGACGGCGGCGACCCTGACGGGACCCGAAGCCGGACGCGAGTCGAGCACAACCGGAGCACAACAGCGCGGAGCGGCTCGGGCGGCCTGCGTGCCGGTCGCCCGACTTGCCGCCACGCGCCGGCCCTGGCAGGTCAGATACCCGTATGATCTGCTGGAGAAGAGTCTGATTTGTCGATAGGGCGTCATGAAGGTAGATTGACTGCCTGTATGGGAACGTCCCAGCAAGTGACGCCAACCGACTTCTTCGCCCGCCATCCGGTGTTCCGCTTCGACGAGTTCGTAGCCGCCCACGCGGAGCGCGGCGGGCGGAGTCGCCAGACCACCGCCTCGGTCCTCAAGCAGCACGTGGCCGCCGGCACGCTGCTGCACCTGCGGCGCGGTCTCTACGCGTCGGTCCCGCGCGGCGCCGATCCGGCGAGCCACCCCGTCGATCCCTACCTCCTGGCCACGAAGCTCGCGGACGACGGCATCGTGGCCTATCACGCCGCGCTGCAGTTCCACGGCAAGGCGTATTCCGTGTGGAACCGCTTCCACTACCTGACCCGCGCACGGCAGCGACGCTTCGCGTTCCGCGACATGGAGTTCGTCCCGGTCCAGGCGGCAGCCGCGCTTCGGGCCCTTGCGGATCTGGGCGGCGGGGTCGACGAGCATCGCCATACGGGCGGTGTCGCCCGCGTCGCTACGCTGGAGCGGACCCTCGTCGACGTGTTGGACGCGCCGGAGCGGAGCGGCGGCTGGGAGGAGGTCTGGCGCTCTCTCGAGATGGTCGAGTACTTCGATCTAGACGCGGTGCTCCGCTACACGCGGCTTCTCGGGTCGGCGCTCACCGCCGCGCGCGTTGGCTTCTTCCTCGATCAGCACCGTGACGCTCTCATGGTCGAGGAGAACCACCTCGATGCATTCCGCGAGCTGGCGCCCGCGCAGCCACGCTACATCGATTCAAGGCGCGAATCCGGGAAGCTCGTGAAGGGCTGGAACCTGGTGGTGCCCGAGCGTGTACGGACCCGGTCTTGGGCGTCGGTGCGCTGATGCCACCGCGTTATCCCAACAGTCGCCACCTCGACTCATGCTGGCCGTGATGTCGTTGTCGTCAAGGAGTTTCCGGTAGTCGGTGCTGGCGTACTGGCTCCCCTGGTCGCGCCTCCACCAATTGGGCGCAGATTCAAAGCTACCCAGCGCAATCCTGGGTCGCCAAATACGATGGAGATCTTCTCGCGGATGTCCTACTGCGGGTGGTCCACCGTCATGACGTTGTAAGTCACGGCGCCGATCGAAACAGGCGGGCTGGGATTCTCCACCGAGACCCGCGGTGCCCTGCAGGCGATCGTGCTCACGCTCTACCGCGAGCCCCCCGTCGCTGCGGGTCAGCGCGAGGGACGTTTCCGGACGGTCTTTGAACACATGTTCGGAGTAATCGGCAACGTCCGCTTTGCGCTTCCGCGCGACCGCCGGCAAAGCCTGACCGAGGGTTGAGCGCTGACGGCGACTTCCCGCAACTTCGTGCGGGACAGGGGTTCGATGCTGCCCAGCACGCGCCGACGATGGAGTTCTTCGTCGCCGCCGCGCGTCCCACGCTCGCTCCACAGCTCGACGAACAACCGATAGCGCCGGCGAGCGCCGGTCGAGCCGAACCAGCCGAGGATCCTCGCGGTCGTGACCCAGGGCGGGCACCACGCCGGATCGAGGTAGGCACGGTAGCTCGAGCACGGCCACTGTTCGGGACGAGAGACGAGCCCGGCCTCGACCGGATTCAGGTGGATGTAACGGCTGACGTACGCGACCGGTCGCCCAAACGTCAACGGCACGATGCGCGGGCGCCCGCGGTCCCCTCCGCGACCTAGCGAGTCATCGAGCCGCCGCAACACATCCCGCGGGTCGGATCCGGGGGAGCAGACCAACAAGTGATAGTGCGTGCCCATCCAGCAGTAGGCGTGAACCTCGATTCCCCGCGGGACCAGGAACTCCTCGGCAAGCTGGGCCAGCGGGTCGAAACCGGTCGGCAGTAAATCCTTTCGGTCGTGGTCGTCGCGCCGATTCATGACGTGGAACCACGGGGAGTCGATCGCAGTCGGGGACATCGAGTTGCTCGACGGGAGGCGGGATCACGGCGCGCGCGGATCGTGCGGGTCCAGGAAAAGATGCGGCGCGGGCGTTCGCTCGGCAGCCTGGATCGGCCGAGTCGCGGTTCGGAAACGGAAACCCGCGGTTTACTGACCGATGACGCGCAGGGTCCCCGTGGCCGGGAGGTCGCGTGACGACTGCTGCAGCGACAGCAGTTGCGTGGCCAGGGAGAGCGACTGCATCGAACGACCTGGATGGCACGGCCCTTCGCCTCGGGGGATCCGATGGCGCCGGCCAGCGTATTGCACGTCGATCAGTGCGTCGCTGCACTTGGCGGAGTCGGCGATGACGAATAGCCGTCGTTCAAACTCGGGTTGTCCGGGGCGCCGTTCGCGAATCACGATGTCGCCTTTTCGTTCCGGCCGAGTCAACTCGCCCAAGAAATAAACGACCGACTGCGGAGAGCGGAGCACTAGTCGCCCCAGGGGTTCGTTGGGGGCGCGCTCTTGAGCCCGGCGCAGCGCGGCCTTGGACTCATAGAGTCGCAATTGCAGCGGGGCGCCCGTGCCGCAGGGGTCGCCGCTGGCGGTTAGACGCAACGCTGCGGAGGGTCTTTCGAGTTGCCAGGTCGCATTGTCCAGCTCGCGCAGCCGCAGATCGCTACGGGCGAGGTCGAGCAGGGTCGTGAGTCGCCGAACCTCCTCGGCGGCGACAGGGGGGCCGATCGGCTCGACCTGGTGCGTGTCGAGTTCCCAGGCGCCGTCGTCGGCCGCTGATTCGACGTAGGCGCGAAACGCATCGAACGACGGCTCATCGTAGTCGTTGAGCAGCTGTCGGATCCCTGGCTCGGCGCCGGAGGGACACTC
>JANNRU010000006.1:0-9407 GCA_031401755.1 Acidobacteriota bacterium
CTCCAATGGACCGAACCCCTGTCGGTACGCCCACCGACGAGGCGGACCCCGCGGATTTGCCGATGCCTAACCGGCTCGCGACTCGCAGGGGGAGAGATCGCGCGACATCATGGGCGGGGCCACTTGCTTGGTGTGCCCGAAGGGAATCGTTCATGGCCACGACTTTGGCGTCGCGACTCGCGCCGATCGCTTTGCCCGATACCGACGGGTGTTCGCATCGTCTCGGCTCGTTCTGGGAGCGGGGCCCGGCGATCATCGTCTTCCTGCGCCACTACGGCTGAATCTTTTGTCGCGAACAGATCGCGCAGTTGCGCGACCACGCGTCCGAATTCGACCGCCGGTCGGTGCGGCTTGCCGCGATCGGTCTCGGCGACCTGCGACACGCACGTGGCTTCCGTGAGGAGGCCAAGATCGAGTTTCCGTTGTTGGTGGATGAGAAGCGGGTGGCTTATCGAGCCGCTGCTCTGAAGTCGGCGGGCCTGCTCGATCTGTTTCGGCCACGCAACTTTGCGGCGCGCTCCCGCGCGAAGGCCGCGGGCCACCGGCAGACCGGTCTGGGACGGAACCCGTTCCAGCTTGGCGGTTGCTTCGCATTCGGCCCCGGTGACATCGATCGGTTCTCCGCGGTCGGCACAACGTTCGGGGAGGTCGTGCCGGCGGCGACGCTGCTGGGGGCGCTGGCGAGTTCTGAGGCGCTTCGCCGGAGCGGATTGTCCGCCGACCCTCCAAAGCTATAATCCGGAGCCGCGATCGGGCCCGACCCGTCGCCGAGACGAGGTGGGATGAGCGCGAATCCGAATGCACCACGGCGAGTATCGCTGATCGTGCCGACCTTCAACGAACAAGGCGCGATCGCGACGGTGCTGGATGATCTGCGTCGCATTCTCTCCTCGGCCGGGCTTGCGGCCTGGGAGATCTTGGTCGTGGACGACGGGTCGACCGACGAGACCGTGAGCGCGGTACGGCTGGGGGAGGGCGTGGCCCTGCTGCGGCACCCGCGACGGCTGGGGTACGGTGCCGCGCTCAAGACCGGGATCCGTCGCGCGGCTTACGACTGGATCGCGATCACCGACGCCGATGGGACCTATCCCAACGAGCGATTGCCAGACCTCTTCGCCGCCGCGGGCGAAGCGACCATGGTCGTCGGCGCGCGCACCGCTGAGGGCGCGCGGCATCCCCGGTTCCGTCGACTGCCCAAAGCGTTCCTGCGCCGTTACGCCGAGTGGATCACGCACTCGCGCATCGAGGATATGAACTCGGGTCTGCGTGTTTTTCGCCGCGACGTCGCCGAGCGCCTCTTGCACCTGCTGCCGGACGGCTTCAGCTTCACGACCACGATCACGATCGCGATGTTGACGAATCACTGGGGCGTGGCCTACGTCCCGGTGAGTTACGCCCCAAGGGTCGGACGTTCGAAGATCCGCCCCATTCGCGATACGCTGGGGTTTCTGATGTTGATCGTGCGTACCGGGACGTATTTCGCACCATTTCGCATCTTTATGCCCATCGCCGCCGTACTCGCCATCGCCTTCACCACGAGCGCTCTCTATGACATCCTCGCGCTGGACAATCTGACCGACAAGACGCTGATCCTGCTCACGTTGACCACCCATGTTGCTGGCTTCGCCCTTCTCGCCGACATGATCCACAAACGCAGCGGCGGATAGAAAAATGAGGGCAGGCACCGAATTCCGTCCCCCTCCGACGAGTGGCAGGCGGGAGCGGGATCGGGAGTTGTTCGATCGGGAAGCGGCAGGACTCTGCCGCAAGGACCTGGTTCCGGCTTCGCGGCGCGCGCGGCGGTTGCGGCTGGAGCAGACGCTGCGCACCGTGCCGCTCGGGTCGCGGTCACGGGTGATCGAGTTGGGGTGCGGTGCGGGGTTCGCGGCGGCCTATCTGGGCGGGCGTTACGGGCGCTATGTCGGGGTCGATCATTCGGCGGTCCTGATCACGGAGGCGCGCGCGAGACACGTCGACTCGAACGTGACGTTCGTCGCCGGGTCCCTCGAAGAGTTCGTCACCGACGAACGATTCGACGTTGCGTTCATGATCGGGGTTCTGCATCATCTCGAGCGGCCCGCGGAGACCCTTGCGGGCATCGCGCGTCTCGTCGTTCCCGGGGGGTACGTCGCAGTCAACGAGCCGCAGTCGGCCAACCCGCTGATCGGTCTGGCGCGGCGCCTGCGCCAGCGACTCGACCGTTCCTATTCCGACGAGCAGGCGCCGCTCGGTAAGGCGAGGCTGCGGGCGCTCTTCGATTCGGCGGGACTGCAGGAGGTTCGCGTCGTCCCGCAGGGGCTGTTTTCGACACCGTTTGCCGAGGTTCCGATCCGTCCGGACTTCATCGCCGCACCGCTCTGCGGACTGGCCTGTTTGGCTGATCGGGCGCTTGAGGCGTTTCTCGGTGCCACCGCACGTCCTCTCTCCTGGAATCTCGTCGTGACGGCGCGGACGCCGGGCCGTCCGGAAAATTCCTGATGACGCTTGGCGCCGCCTTCGGCCGCTTCTTGCTTCTCGGTGCGGTCAGCTTCGGTCTCAATCTCGCAATCACAGCCGGACTGCACGAGAGGTTGGCAGCCACCGAAGAGCTCGCCTTCCTCGTGGCTCTAGCCGTCGTTCTCGTCGTCAATTTCAGTGTCTGCCGAAGATTCGTCTTTCGTTCGACCGACCGTGACACCGCGAGACAGTTTCGAGAATTCGTCCTGTCGTCGATTGCGTTTCGCGGTGCGGAGTACCTGGCGTTCCTCGGGGTTCATTCCTGGTTTCAGGTCCACTATTTGCTGGCGGCGACCCTGATTCTCGCGGCCTCAACGGCAGTCAAATTCGTTTTCTATCGGGGCTTCGTGTTCCGCGACGCGTCTGTTCCGGAGGGGAAACGGTTCAATCTCTCGCATACGGCGATCCACGCAATAATGCTCGCAGCGCTGACAGCGCTCGTGTTTTCGAACACATTTCAGGGCGAGCTGAACCTCGATTCGGTCTATCGCGTCGAACAGAATCCGGCGCTTGAGCGCTTCTGGCCGCCGTGGAGGCACTTTTTCGACCCCCGGACTTCGGCTTCGATTCCGCAGCTCGTGCAGTACCGGCCGTTGCTTCCGCTATCGCTGTCGCTCGACCTACTCCTCGCCGATTCGGCAGGTCTTCCGCGCCTCGCGATCTGGCATGCAACCAACATCGCCCTGCACGCAGCCGCCGCATGGTTCCTCTATCTCTTGCTGCTCGAATTGATGCGCCTGCGACCGCCGGGAGTTGCTGGTTGGGTGAACCGCGAAGACCTGGCGTTTGCCGCCGCGTTGCTGTTCGCGGTCCACCCGGTCTCGGGAGTGCCCGTCAACTACGTTGCCGGACGCGACGAGTCGCTGATGTTGCTGTTCTTGCTGGCCGCACTGTGGCTCTACGCGCGGATGCGACGCCGCGGAGGGTCGCTTCTCGGATGGATCGGATCCCTGACGCTCTTCGCGCTGTCGCTGGGGGCCAAGCAGAACGGCCTCGTCGCGCCGGCATTGGTGCTCGGAATCGAGTGGCTGTTCATCGGGGCATCGTTGCGGGTGAAGGCAACCTGGCATCGCGTCGCGGCCTGGGCCGCCGTGATCGTCGGATTCTTCGTTTGGACCGAAGTCTTCCTCGGGTTTTCGGATCTCGACCAACTGCAAGCAGAGTCCGGGTCAGCTTGGGTCTATGCCTGCACCATGCTCGAAACCCACGTTTTCTACTATCTACGAAACTTCGTTTGGCCGTTCCGGATGCGGGCTCTGCCACAGATCGAACCGATCGACAGCCTGCTCGCCCCGGGTGTGCTGGTCGGCCTGGCGGTCGTGGGCGGGAGCGCGGCCGCGGCGATCGCCCTGCGCCGCAGGGCGCCGGTGATCGCGTTCTCGATCTTCGCCTACTGGACCCTATTCGCGACGACATCGTCGTTCCGTCCGTTTCGCTATTTCGCCAACGACTACCGGCAGTACGCTTCGCTAGGCTTCTTGTGCGCGATCGTGGTGCTGTTGCTGGCGAAGCTCCCATCGCGCAAGGCCGCGATCGCGGCGTGGTTCGTGCTGGCAGCCTACTTCGGGGCGTCGAGTCTCAGCGCCAACCGCATCTGGCGCACGGCGGAGACTCTTTGGGCGCAGAGCGTCCGTTTCGGCGGTGCGCCGCTGGCCCACATGAACTATGCCCAGGCGATCCAGTCCCGCGATCCGGATCTGGCGGAACGGCATTATCGCGAAGCGCTGGCCGCTGCGCCGGAGATGGTTTACGCGCGGATCAACCTAGGACTGCTGCAGATCTGGCGCGGACGCCAAGCCGAGGGTCTGGCCGAGGTTCGCCGAGCGGTCGACAGCGTCCCGGATTGGGCGATCGCCCACTATTGGTATGCCGAGGCACTGCGCCAGGTCGGCGACACCGCGGGCGCAACCGAAGAGTCTCGAATAGCCGCTGATCTCGATCCGCGAAACCTCGATTATCAGTACCGTGCGGCGCTTGAGCTGCAAAGAGCCGGACGAACCGAGGAGTCGCTGCCGTTCATCGAGCGTGTGGCCGACTCGCATCCCGACCGCGAGTTGACCGGGTTCCTGTTGGGCTTCGCGTTGCAAAGCGTCGGCCGCTGGTCCGAGGCGGAGGCGTCGTATCGAGCATTCCTGTCGCGTCAGCCGGCCCACGCGGGCGCGTGGTTCAATCTCGGATTTGGTCTCAAGGAAGAAAGCCGCGACGACGAGGCGCGCGCCGCGTTCGAGGAAACGCTGCGACTCGAGCCCGGACATTCCGCAGCCCGGTACTGGCTCGATGCGTTGGAGCACCCTTCGACACCGGCTCCCGTGGCCGCAACCGTGGGCTCGGACGACATGTCCGGTGCGGCGGTGCGCCGCGGACTCGCGTTCCTCGATCGTGGCGAGTTCGACGACGCGATCGCCGAGTTTCGACGAGCGACCGAGATCGATTCGTCTTCAGTCGCGGCGTGGTATGACCTGGGACTCGCCCTGCTCCGCGCGGGCCGGATCATCGAGGCGGTTCCCGCCTGCTCTCAGGCGGCCGCGCTGGCCCCGGAGAATCTCGACGCTCGACACAATTTCGGTTATGCCCTGCGTGTCGCCGGTCGCACGGGTGACGCGATCGCGATTTTCCGCGAGGTGCTCGTGGCCGAGCCTCGGCGAGTGATCACGCTATTCGAACTGGGCGCCGCCTACGTTGACGCCGGGCGGCGAGAGGAAGCCCGAACGACCTTCCAAGGGCTGCTCCGCGTTGACCCGGATCACGGCGCGGCGCGCGAGCGCCTTGCCGAGCTCGACCGTTGATCGTCGCTCACGGTCCGACTTCGCCGTAGGCGCGCAGGAGAGTTTGCACCATCTCATCGGAAAGCTCGCCTTTCGCCGGATCTCCCATCAGGTCGTTTGACAATCCGCTCCATTCGACGAGCACGACCCCCTCCCGGTCTTCCACGCTGCCGTCGAAGCCACGCAGATAGGCGTCCTCGAAGCCGAGCAGGTGAGCGAACTCATGAGCCAGCACGCGCCGCTCCAGCGGGTCCGGACCGAGAAGCACCGCTCGTCCCGTGCGCGCGTGCGTGCTCGCCGCCCCAGTCGTCAGAACGAGCCAAGACTTCGGAAAGCGTGACAGGTGGTCGTCGATCGCCAGTGCCTGGCCCGGCGCGGGGGCCCCTTCAGGATAGATCTCGGCTGGATCCACGACTTCCAATGTCAGTTCGATCGAAAGCCTGCGCGCGCCAGCGGCCCGGCCCGAAAAGACCTCTCCGATCGAATCGATGAAGAGCTGACGGAAGGCGGCATCTTGAATGTCCGTCCGGACCCGGACCCGAAGCACGACACCGCCGTCAGGCTGCGTGACCGCATGCAGACCATCGGTCTTGCGGAATCGCGCAAGCTCGGCCACTAGGGCGGCTCTCGACTCGTCGAGCGTCGCGAGGTCCGTTTTGCTCCTGGCAATCTGGCGGGCTCGCTCAACGAGACGATTGCGGTCGGCGAAGTAATCCGCCCACTCGATTACCGCCTGCTGCCAGAACGCATGGTAGGCGAGATGCTCGTCCAGAAGGGCGAGTCGACCCCGCAGTCGATCGAGGGTGCTTGAGGCGGTCACGATATCGGCCGACCTTCGGCGCGCCTGACGAGACAGCGCCGTGGCGTCGTGTCGCAATCCGGGCAGATCGAGCTCGAGCGTGCGTAGGGAATAGCGCCGTTCGCGTGGTGGGCCGGATGGTGTCCGATCGGCCTCACGCAATTTGGGCAGCACCCCGTAACCCGGCCTTCGCTCCACGGGGAGCTCCGCCCGAAGCCGCGGTAATAAGTCGTCTCGGCCATCTCGAATCGCCCGCGCGACCCAGCGGGTTCTGGCCTCGGAGACGGTATCTCGAAGTGCCTCGGTCCCCTCGGTCAAGCGGGCGTGTACGCCGCGCCATGACGGATCGGCGGCGAAGGCCGCGAACGGCGAAAAAATCAGGGCGGCCATGACCAAGCCAGGCAAGCGCACGACAGACTCCGATTCCTGAAGGTGCATCCTGCCCGATTCGCCGGCACTTGACGAGCGGGTGCCGCGCTCCATAATCGGGCACGCTCGCACCATGACCACTGACACGCAGCAGCTTTCGACGACCCGTTCCACGCCACCTGCTCACTCAGGCGGGATGCTCCGGCTGTTGGTCGAGCGCTGGCTGATCTTCGCCGGTGTCATCGGCCTGATGGCGGCGTTGAACGAGGGGGCCAGCGAGTGGATCAATCACAAGCTGGCCCTGATAACTGCACGCGTCGCGGCCGGGATCCTCGCCCTCGGCGGCTTCGAAGGCCGGGCCGACGGGACCTTGATCCACTCCTCGATGTGCAATTTCGAGATCATCGGCGAGTGCACGGGCTACTACCCGGCGGCGATCCTGCTGGCCGCGATCGTCGCTTATCCTTGTTCGTGGAAGACACGTCTTCTGGGGATCGCCTTCGGAGTCCCTGCCATCCTGTTGATCAACCAGGTCCGTGTCGTCAGTCTGTGCTGGATCTATGACGCGCATCGCGCGATCTTCGAGATCGCGCACGTGCTCGTCTGGCAGTCCCTGATTTTGTTCTTTACGGTCCTGATCTGGATCATTTGGGCCGTGCTGTTCGTGCGAGACGATGAAGCCCGGACTCGTTAGAGTCTTGAAGTTCGCGGCGTCTTTCGTGCCGCTCTTCGCCTTTTCGATCGTGGTCTATATCCAGGTCTTGCCGAGCTATGAACGGCTGGTGCTGGCGACCGCAAACCGGGTCTTGGCGCTCTTCACACCGCCGACGAGTCTTGAACGACCACCGGACAGCGGCTGGGTCGCCTATGTGGCCGCGGCGGCCGCCACCCCGAACTCACCGCGGCGGCTCACGGCCTGGCCCGAGTTCACACGTCATCTGGTCTTCTTGAGCCTGGCGCTGCTGCCGGCGCTACTGCTGGCCACGCCCGCTCCTTGGCGCACGCGACCCCTTCTCGTTGCGTTTGGACTCGTCTTGTTGTGGATCGTGCACGCGATGACGCTCGTCGTGCTCGTTCGCGGAAAGCTTTGCCTGCTCGGCAACCCGGGGAGTTTCGCTTGCCTGTGGATGTTGCGCCTGGCTCTTGCCTCGGGCCAGATTTCGGCCGCCGTGCTCTGGGGACTCTTGACCTGGCGGTGGTGGATTCCGCGCCGCGCGCTCGAGCGCGGCGCGGCCTGAGCGAGGGCGGGGCGGCGAGACGGCTCGCCGCCCCCTCCGAGATTCGGGACTACTTGATCGTCATCGCGGGCTCGCCGGTTTCGAGCTTCGCCCGAACGTTGGCGAAATCTCCGGACTGAACGATAGAGATCCGATCGACCGAAAGCTGGCGACGCATCGCATCCCGCACCATCTCGGGGGTCAGTGCGGCGATTTTGGCTTCCAGATCGGCATCCCACTTGATCGACCGGCCTTCCCATGAGCGGGTAACCAACGTTCGCGCGAGTTCGGGGTCGTTGGCCCGCGAAACCTGGCGTCCTTGTAGCCAGCCCTTCTTGCCTTCTTCGATCTCTTCGACCGTGAAGCCCTTGTCGAGAACGCGGGCGATTTCCTCGCGGTACGCGGTCAGCAGCCGGTCGGAGTTCTGCGGCGCGAAAATCGCGTACGATCCGAAGTAACCATCGAGGTCGAAAGCGCTGGCTCGGAAGTAGGAGCCCACGCCATAGGACAGGCCGTCTTTCTGACGGATTCGCGTGGCCAGTCGGGAATTCAGGAAGCCGCCCCCCGTCAGGAAATTGCCCAGGACCAGCGCCGGGTAATCGGCGTGATCGTCGCGCATCGACAGGCGCTGCCCGGCCATCATCGTCGCCATCTCCTTGTCCGGAGCCTCGATCTTGCGCTCGACCATTGCGGGCGATGCGGCCGGCGTGGTCAGCCGGGCGAAGGGTTTGGCACTCTTCCATCCACCGAACAACTCGGCGACCAGTTTGCGGGCTTCGGCCGGATCGAAATCTCCGACGATCGCGATCTCCGCTTCCGATGCACCGTAGAATTCGGAGTGAAATCGTCGCAGTTCGTCGAGCTTCGCCGCGTTGACCCGTGCGATCGATTGGTCGGGGGTCTCGACGTACCGCGGGTCGCTCTCGGGCCACGGGTAGAGATGCTGCGTCAGCGCAGTCGCGGCTTTCTGTTGCGGGTCGCTCTTGGCATCCTCGAGCGAAGCCAGGGCTTCCTGCCGCAATAACTCGAACTCCGATTCCGGGAATGCCGGAGTGCGCAGCATGTCGGCCACGAGCCGGAGCGATGCGGCCAGATTTTCGCGCTTGGCCTCGATCGAAGCCGATGCCGAATCGTAGCTACCGCCCACGGAGATCCGGGCCTTGAGCTTCGCGATCTCGTCCTGAATCTGTTGCCGCGTCCGCGACTGGGTCCCACGCATCAGCATGTTGCCGGCGAACTCGCCCGCGGTGCCGCGGCCTTGCAGGCCCTTCTCGTCGCCGAAGTGCAGGTTGACCGTCGCCTGGACGGTGGCTCCGCGGGTCTTTTTGGGCACCAGAATCAAGTCGATTCCCGGTGCGACCTTTTGACGCTCCGTGCGGGCTTCGATGGCGGACGGGGACGGATCGAACGACTCGCCCATTGCCATGGCCTCGCGACCTTTGTAGTCGCGCACGATTGCGGCGACATCGGGTCGATCGGGGATCTCGGCGCGCTGTGCTTCTTTGGTCGGTGTGTAGAGGCCGACCGTGCGGTTCTCCGGGCGCAGGAAGGTTCGGGCCGCACGCGCTACGTCCTCCGTGGTCACCGCTTCGAGTCGATCGCGGTGGACGAACATCAGCCGCCAATCACCCAGCGCCTGCCACTCCGATAGCTCGATCGCAGCTCGCTGCGAATTGCGGATCATCGACTCCCAATCCTTCAGGCGGTCGGCACGCGCGCGCTCGACTTCTTCGGCGGTCGGCGGTCGAGAGATCACCTCGT
>JANNRU010000007.1:0-2666 GCA_031401755.1 Acidobacteriota bacterium
GCTCGTGCCGTCGCCAGTGCCATCCGACCTGCTCGCTGTCCCACGTCCAACCCCTGGGATCATCGCCCTGTTCGGGTTCGAAATCGAAGTCGCGATCGCGAATGGCCGCTACATGCATCCGCCCCACGCGCCGCAACGCACGGACGCCTGCGCCGAGGCTGGTCTTGGAGATCGCGGGCTTGATCTCGGGGCCATCCGGCGCGAAGAGCGCCGCCAGCACGACCGCGTCGGGGCCGCCATCGATGCCCTCGCAGAGCAGGCGGCTCACAGGCACAGGCGTCCTCCGGGGATGCGGGTGATTTCGTCCTCGGGCACGATCGCGTGACGTCGGCGCACCTCGACCACGTGGGGCACCCCGCGACTGGCCTCGACCAGCGTCGATTTCTGACGCTCGAGATCGGGAAGATCGGCCTCGCCGATCGACCCGGCGCGAGAGAGTGCGAGCCAGAGCACCGCACAGTGACGCTCGACCGAGGAGCGGCGATCGTGACGCCCGGCCTCGACGCCGAGCGTCAGCGCCCCGCGGTTGCCGGCGAACTCCAGCAGCGCGCCATCGATCTGCTCTTCGATCCCGAGCAGGATCGGAAGCGGCAGACCGAGTGCCCAGTTCCGGTTGCGCAGCGTGTCGCCGACGGTCAGGAACGGCGGACCGTCTGCCGAGCTCGTATGTAGATCGATCAGATGAAGCGGTCCGGCTGCTTGCCGGGCTATCGAGCGGAGTGCTTCGAGCAGACCGAGTTGCTCGCCCTCTTCGATGGATCGTGGGCCTGCGCGGTCGAGCCTCTCCACCTTGGCCTCGGTCCACAAGCGGTTGAGGTCGACGTCGACATACCGCACACCGCGGGCGATCGCGGTGAGATTCCCGGCCAGAGCAACCAGTTCGCCACGTAACCTCGACTCGCGGCCGGTCAGACCGCCGAACACCTCCCGGATCGCGGCGAGACCAGCGGGCTCGTTGCCGTGCATCCCGGCCACGATGACGACGGTCGGTCCGGGCCCAGCGCCGCGGAGTCGACCGAGCCAGCGCCCGTTCGCGCTTGAGGCGGCCTCCGACGCTGGCGTCGAGGACTCTGGCGACGGCATTCAGCTTGCTCCGGGCGATCGGAGTCGCAATTCGAGCACGTCGACCGCGAGCCCCATCAAGTCGCGCTCGGTGAGTACGCCGACCAGCGCGCCCTCTTCGACCACCGGCAGGCAAGAAATCCGCCGGGCCCGCATGAGATCGATCGCTTCGAGGATCGATGCCTGCGGATGGATCGTGATCGGATCGTGATGCATGACGTCTCGGGCGGACAGCGGATTCGTTCCGCGCGGCCAGATCCCACGGGCGACCAAACGCAAGAGCTGTCGGTAGGAGATCAGACCGACCAATCGGTGCCGCTCGTCCTCGACCGGGACGTGTCGGATGCGCTTCCACTCCATCACGTTGGCCACCAGATCGAGCGCTTCTTCCTCACCGACCGTGAACAGATCGGTCGACATGTACTGTTCGACGCGAGGAGCACCGCCTCCGGCGGGGACGGCGTTGCCGATCTGCGCCGGGCTCCATTCCGCGACCGGGCGACCCGTCCGTTGGTTGTCGATCAGGGCCGCGGTCAGCGCGGTCATGCGCTCGGCAGCGTTGCCGCGACGACGCATCGAGGCCAACGAACGCGCGTACCACTGGGCCCCGCCCTGGAATGCGGCCACGCGTTTGTCGACCACGCCGAGGTAGCGCTCGACATCGGCTTCGTCGAATCCCAACGCCGCCAACCCCTCTCGCGCCAGCGGCACGACACGTTCGGCGATCAGCCGCGGCGCGGGCATCGTCTCGCCGAACCAGCCCAACGCCGCCGAGAGCCCTTGCCGCGCCGCGAGCATGAAATTTGTTTTGGCCTCCTCGAAGTCGACGATCGCCGCGATCTCGCGATGCCTCGCCGCCAGGCCGGTCACGAGGCCGATCCACAATGCGGCGTTGGCGACCTCGTCGACGACCGATGGGCCAGCGGGCATCACGCGATTTTCGATTCGGAGGTGCGGTCGACCCTCGGTGATGCCGTAGCAGGCACGGTTCCAGCGGTAGACGGTACCGTTGAACAGCCGCAGCGCGCGCAGTTCCGGGACCTCCCCGCGATCGAGCATCTGCAGCGGGTCTTCGCCCAGCTCACCGGTAAGCAGGATCCGAAACCGCGATGCGTCCTCGTGGAACAGTTCCATGACCGAATTGCGCAGCCACGAGTCGCCGAAAGTCACGCGCGGACTGCGCTCGCGCAGAAATCGCATGGAGCTTCGCGTATCGACGGCCTGCTGGAAGAGTGCGATCCGGGTCTCGCTCCAGAGTTGGCGCCCGAAAAGCAACGGCGACGCGCAGGCGGCGGCCAAGACCGGCGCGGCCGCGAGTTGGGCCGCGTTGTAGACGTTGGTAAACTCGGCGGCGCCGACCTGCAGGTGGACCTGAAAACTCCCCGTGCAGGCCTCGAGCATCACTGAATCGTGCTGCAGCAGCAACTCGTCCTGTCCGCGGATGTGTAGTTCGTAGGCACCGCCACGCAGCGTCGTCATCGCTCGATTCAGTTCGCTGTAACGCTCGAGGGGCGTCATCGAAGCGAGCCCGAGATCGGAGATCCGAAGCGTCGGCAGGATTCCGGCGAGCACCGGATGGACACCCATCGACGATGCCGCCGCGC
>JANNRU010000008.1:0-2531 GCA_031401755.1 Acidobacteriota bacterium
GCGACAACTGCCTGACCGACAGCAACCCGAACCAAGCCGACGACGATGGGGACGGGGTCGGCAACGTTTGCGACAACTGTCGCGACGACGCGAACACCGACCAGGCGGACCAGGACGGCGACGGGGATGGCGACATCTGTGATAACTGTCTGACCGAGAGCAACCCGAACCAAGCCGACGATGACGGGGATACGGTCGGTAACGCCTGCGACAACTGTCGCGACGACCCCAATACCGACCAGGCGGACCAGGATGGCGACGGAGACGGCGATGCGTGCGACAACTGCCTCACCGTGAGCAACCCCGGTCAGGGGGACGTCGATGTGGATGGGGTTGGCAACGCCTGCGACAACTGTTCCGACATCGCCAACACCGATCAGACCGACGGGGACGGAGATGGCTTGGGCGACGTCTGCGACCCGTGCCCACTGGATCCGCAGAACGATGTGGACGCGGACGGCGTGTGCGGCGATCTAGACAATTGCCCGGACGTCTCGAATGCCGACCAGGCGGATGCCGACGGCGATGCCGTGGGCGACGCTTGCGATCCGTGTCCGGACGATCCGCTCAACGACGACGACGGTGATGGAGTCTGCGGCAACGTCGACAATTGCCCGACGGTCTCGAACGCCGACCAGGCGGATACCGATCTCGACACGATCGGCGACGCCTGCGACAACTGCCTGGCGGACGCCAATACGGACCAAGCCGACGCCGACACCGATCAAATCGGCGACGTTTGCGACAACTGTCCCGACGACGTCAATCCAGACCAGCTCGATGAGGATAGCGACGAGATCGGCGATGTTTGCGACAATTGTCCTACCGTAGCCAACGCTAGCCAAGGGGACTTCGACCAGGACGGCGTGGGTAACGTCTGCGACGAACACTACTTCTCGACCCCCACCACCACGTTCACGGGACTGCAGTTCCTGACTCCCGCGCGCGTCTTCCGGGTTCCTCAGAATGGGACGAGCGCGCAGATCTCGACTTACGGTCCGGCGTTCTTGCCCTCGGGTTTCCCGAACCCGAGCGCGACACCCGGCCTCGACGCGCTGGACGTCCAGAGCGATGGCACCCTGGAATTCAGCACCAACACGACGGGCCTGGTCTTCCACGCAGGCGGATCGACCTTCCTCGCTCCGCAGAACGTCTACCGCTTCGACCCGGCGACCGGGATCATCACGCAGACCATCAACTGGGCCGCGCTCGGTATCCCGCTGCAGAACCTGGACGCGTTCGACCGGCTCGACGCGACTCACGTGGTGATCTCGGTCTCGACCGTGCACATGCTGATGCCGGCCGTCGGGCCGCCGTTCCTCCAGCCGGGGAACGCCTACAAGGTCAATCTCACCACGCGAACGATCGACGCGACCCCCGTGCTCAACGGTGTTGCGCTCGGTTTCGGTGCGGCGGGCTGCGACGCGGCGGACGTGCTCAACGACGGCCGCACGGCTTTCTCGACTAACACGCAAGTTTTCGTCCCGACCCCGGCCGGTGCCGTGCTGCTGCGCCCGCAAAACGTCTACGCGCGCAATCCGGACGGTTCGTACGAGACCCTGCTGAACGGCGTGGCGCTAGGCCTGACGGGCCTCGACGCGGCGTCGTTGAACGCCGGGATCGAGGAGTAGCGCGTAGACGAGGGACGATTTCCCGAGCCGCGATTCCGGGACAGGAATCTCGGAATCACGGCTCGGGGAACGCCCCTCCACCCCTCCGCGCCTACGCGTCATGGATGACGCGCAGAGCCCGGCGAGATCTTCTCGAAATAGACGTTCGCGTCCGGCGGCATCACGATCGTCGGAGGAACAGTCCGTTCAATCTGGTCAACGTAGCTCTCGGACATGAATCAATCGCCGCGGACGAAGTAGCGCTTCACTTGCCCTTGCTCGTTGAATCGGAAGTCGAGGAACATCACTGGAGGCGGTTGGCGCCGTTGTAGGTCAGCGTGATCGCCCGGTCGGCGAGGCCGTCCCGATCGACGTCCTCGCCGATCGAGGTCAGGTTCGATCCCGTGTACACCAGCACGACCCGGTTGTCGTTGCGGTCGCTGATCCGGGTCAGGCGCCCCGCGCTGTCGAAGTCGTAGCGCATCCGATGCTTGTCGGTCAGCGACCGGCCACGCTTGTTTGCCCCGCCTACGGAGTTCTTCCCGGGGGATTGGGGGGGGTTGGGGCAAACGCCTCGGGATTTGAGTTGACATGACGCCAGTATCGGACGCTGGACCCGGGCTCGTACCCGAGTCGAAAACGGAACGGCGGCTTGTTTGGACTATCGTGCCCTCCCGTTTGGGGAGGAGATTCTTCCCAACCAGGACGTGACGACCAAGGCGTTCACGGGGCATGAGAGGGATCGGGAGACAGGGTTGGATTATATGTTGGCAAGGTACTATGGGTCTTCAGGAAGTCGTGTGGGTGAGTTTAAGGGGTGAAGCACTCGCGAGTCCATGATTTGCGGGCATATTGGGGTTTTCGAGAGTGCTTGAATCTGCGACCATGTTTGCATGGCAACATCGACGAAGCGAAGGCGGC
>JANNRU010000009.1:0-15725 GCA_031401755.1 Acidobacteriota bacterium
GTTCCGGGAGCCGCTGGAGCGAGCCCTGGCCGACGCCACCGGCTGGGATGTGAGCGTCGGCAATCTCGACTTTTCGGTTCTCGGCGGACTCGCCGTATCGGCAAAGCCCGTCCGCCTGTCCGCTCCCGGAAAGGGCTCATCGATCGAGATCGGCTCGCTCGATCTCCGAGCACGGGTGCTTCCTCTGCTTCGCGGTCGACTCGAGATCCGTTCGATCGGTCTTGACGCGGTGCGCATCCACCTTGTGCGGGCCGATGCCGAATCGGGCTGGAGCCTGCCGCTCCCGCTGTCGGGCCCCTTGACGCGCGCCGGAGAATCGGCCGAAAGCAACGCGCCGTCGTTCGAGCATTCGCTGGGTCGACTGGAGATTCTCGATGGCTCTTTGCAGATCGAGGATTTGGTCGCCGAGCCCCCGATTAAAGTCGAATTGAACCCCATTCGCGTCACCTTCGACGGAACCACCGGCGTGATCGATCTGACGGCCGAGGTGCCCGGAGGTCGCGGAACGATCCACGCGTCGGGCTCTCCCGGAAACGCGATCGAGATCCGATTCGAGCAGATCGCTTCCGAACTCTTCTCGAACTGGCTCGCCGGACTGGTGGAGGGCGACGGCCGAATCGGCGGAACTCTCCGCATTGCGGGCCCCTCCTGGGTCGGGTCGATCGAGCTACGCGGCGCGCGCCTTCTCGCCGGAGAAACCCCAACGGAATCGTTGGCCGCGGAGTTCGCGATACGAAACGACGGAGCAGTCTGGCGTGCCGAGCGACTGGAGCTACGCCTGGGTGCGGCGCGCGTCCTGGGAAGCGGCCGCATCTCACCCGCTGTCGACTTGAAGCTGGAATTGCCCGAAACCCCGCTCGAAGACGCGCTGGTCTTGGCCCGGGCGTTCTTTCTGATTCCGCTCGAGTTGACTCCTCCGGGTCGCGCGTCGGCACAGATCGAGCTTTCCCAGGAGACGGGGGGCGCGCTGGTTACGCGGGGTCAGGGGACGGTCCACGCCGCGCGCTTCCGAATCGGCGGCGGTGTCCCCGATCTCGAGGACATGCGCGCGGATTTCGAGCTGACGCCGACGGGAGACTTGATCCTGAGAATCGAAGAGGGTCTCGTCGCCGGAGGACCCGTCCGAGGGGTCGCTCGGGTGAATGACCTGGCGGAGGCGGCGCGGCTGACCTTCGACGGAACGGTCGAACGCGCGCGACTCGGCGGCCTGATCGGTGGATTTCTGACCGAGGGCGCTCGCGCCATCGAAGGCCCGTCGAACCTCGACCTGCACGTCGCGCTCGATCTCGCTCGAATCGATTCCGGGCCCCGCGCCCTGGGAGGCGGCCTGCGTCTAGAGGCGACCGACGTCGCGCTGCCGGGATGGGATCTCGACGCAGCGCTCCGCCAAGAGCTGGATCGCCGACTCGGCGGCGTTGCGGCGCTCTTGGGGAAGAAGGGCCCGGAAAAGCCAGGAGATCCGGCCTTAAAACAACTACTCCAGGGCTTGACGGTCGAGTTTTCGTTCTCGGATTTTCCGTGGTCGATCCAACGGGTCGAACTCGACGCCGATGGGGTCCGAGCCCTGGGTCACGGGCGTTTCGACCCCGTCGACGGCAGCATCGAGCTCGAGCTATCGGCAGTCTGCGATGCGGCCCTGACCGCGCGCCTGCTCGACCGTCGGCCGGAACTCCGACTGCTTGTTCGCGGCGATCGGATCGAGTTACCGCTTGAGGTCGGAGGGACGATCACCGCCCCGACGTTCGCCTTCGACTCGAGCCGGCTCGTCGACAAAGGAAAGAAGCGAGAAGCCGCGAAAGATCTCTTGCGTCGTCTGCTGCGCTGAGCGCGGCTAGCTGAAGGCGTGAAATCGCATTGTGAAGCTCGCCCGCCCTCGCGAGAGCGATCGCAGATCCGTCGAATAGCCGAACATCGCCGCCAGCGGGACCAAGGCCTCGATCTGCTGGATCCCCGAGCGGTCGCCGACGCGGTGAATCTGCGCACGGCGCTGTTGAAGGTCGCCGATCACGCCACCGAGATGCTCTTCGGGAGTCAGGACCTCGACCGCCATGACCGGCTCGAGGCGTTGCGCTCCAGCCAGGGAGACGGCACGACGAAACGCCTCACCGGCGGCAACTTTGAGTCCGACTTCCGGCTGGGAATCCTCCCGCCAGCGGGCAGCCAGAAGAGTTGCCTCGACATCTTCCAGCGGGAAACCGGCCGGTCCGGATTGGCAGGCTTCCTCCAACCCTGCCAGCGCCGCATCGATCAGTGGCTGGGGTACCGCGGGGTCGGACGGTAGCGCCGAGACGACTCGGAGTCCCGAGCCGCGGTCGAGTGGAACGACGCGGCACGTTACCTCACCGTACAGGCGAGCCTCTTTCAGTTCGCGTTCGAAGGTCGCCGTCGACTCGGCGGGTCGAAGCACGGTTTCGCGGTAGACGACCTGGGGCTTTCCGACCGCTGCTTCGACGTTGTACTCGCGCTTCAACCGATCGACGATGACATCGAGGTGTAACTCGCCCATGCCCGAGATCAGGGTCTGGCCGGTTTCCTCGTCGATCTTGACGCGGAAGGTCGGGTCCTCTTCAACCATTTTTGCCAGCGCCAGATCGAGCCGTTCGCGAACGGCCTGACTTCGCGGCTCGATGGCGATCGAGATCACCGGCTCGTAGGTGTCGATCCTCTCGAGGAGTATCGGCGCGTTGCGGGCGCAGATCGTGTCCCCGGTGGTTGCATGCTTCAGCCCGGCGGCGAGGACGATGCTACCGGCTCCCGCACGGTCGAGCCGCTTGCGCCGGTCGGCGTGAACGGCGAAGAGGCGGGCGACTTTTTCCGGCTGACGTGTGCGCGGATTCCAGACCTCGGCGCCCGCCTCGATCGTGCCGCTGAAGATCCGCAGGAAGACGCTCTTGCGGCCCTCGTCCATCGCGATCTTGAACGCCAGCGCGGCGAGAGGCTCTTTATCGGAAGGAGTGCGGTGAACGACCTCATCCGGTGAATCCGGGTTGACGCCGTGGACCGAAGGGACATCGGCCGGCGACGGTAGGTAGTCGACGACGGCGTCAAGCAACAGGCGTACGGCCTTGTTGCGCAGTGCCGCCCCACAGAGGACCGGCACGATCCGATGTCTGATCGTCGCCGTTCGTATCGCTCGTGCCAGTTCCTCCGCGGTCGGATCCGCTTCTGCCAGAAAGCGCTCCGCTATCTGGTCGTCCACGTCGGCGATTACGGCCACGAGGGCCGCTCGCGCACGATGCGCCTCTTGCAGCATCTCGGCTGCCACCGGGCTTCTCGTGCCGACATCATCGATCTCTCCCGAGTAGCGAACCGTTTCGAGCGTCAGCAGATCGATCACGCCCGCGAACGATTGCTCGACGCCGAGAGGCAGTTGGATCACCGCCGTCCGAGCCCCCAAGCGATCCCGTAGTTCGCCGACGACACGATCGAAGTCGGCCCCGACCCGGTCCATCTTGTTCACGAACGCCAATCGTGGGACGTGAAACTTCTCGGCCTGCCGCCAGACGTTCTCGGACTGTGGCTCGACGCCACCCACGCCGCAAAAAACGACGACCGCGCCATCCAAAACACGCAGGCTTCGCTCGACCTCGATCGTAAAATCGACGTGGCCCGGCGTGTCGATCAGGTGGATCTCGTGCTCACGCCATTCCAGCGTCGTCGCGGCGGCCGTGATCGTGATACCGCGCTCCCGCTCTTGCGGCATCCAGTCCATTTGCGTCAGGCCTTCGTGGACCTCTCCGACGCGATGGATCAGCCCAGCGTGATGCAGGAAGCGTTCGCTGACCGTCGTCTTGCCGGCGTCGATGTGCGCAACGATGCCGATGTTGCGGATGCGATCGATGCGGGCCATCGGCCCGACTATAGCGCGACCCGTCGGCTCAATCCGCCATGACCGCCTGCCGCACCGCCCAGCGCGCATCGTGCTCGCCGAAGAACGACGGGTCGGTCCACGGGACCGTCTGGACCGGTCCCCAACTGCCGCCCGCGAACTCGCTCCAAGCGATCGTACCCGGCGCGTGCTTCCAGTCCACCCAGAGCCGGCCGGCCGCGACGTGCAGCACCGGGTCGAGCGGCGCCGTGCGGGTCGTCGAGACCACGACTTGCTCGGAGAAGGACTGACTGGAGCCGCGCGTGGCCACGATCACGCTCTGCGTCGAACCGCTCGTGCGCTCGAAGGCCACGAGGAGCGCACCCTGCCAGACTGCCGGCGAGGGCCGACGCCCTGGGCCACCGGGAAACGCGGCGACCGTCGGTACCGACCAAACGCTCTGGCCCGGAGCCCGGCTGGCCAACGACACGGTCGGCGTCGAACCACCCGCCCACCAGGCGGCCCACAGCGTCCCGTCAGGCGCGGCGGTGATCCGCGGATCGACGTCGTCTGCTACACCAGAGGTCAAATACGAAGGATTGGCCCAGCTTGAGCCGTTCCACTCGGCGAGCGCGATATCGTGATCGGCACCGGTGGCCCAGGCCCAGATGACCACGGGTCGACCGCTGGTCGGATCGACGACTCCGTCGGGACGCCCGTCCTCCCGATTCGCGCCGGACGCGTTCAGGACGAGCGACGGAGGGATATCGCGGACCGGCTCCCAGATCAGCCGTGGGATCGGGTCGGGATCCTCGATCACCCCGACGACGACCACGTAGGACGTCGGGCCAATCAATTCGATCGAGACTTCGGCTCGCGAGATCCACGGAGCGAGTAACCCGCCGATGGCGAACGATACGAGTGTGGCGATCGAAACACATACGATGCGTCGGTGGGTCATACCGCGGTCTCCCTGGCGTTGGCTCCGAAGGACTCGTGGAACTCGCGGATCTCATCGACGCCTGCGTGATGTTTCAATTCAATGAACAGCTTTCGCATGCGCTGGATGCGCGCGGCGTCCGGTTGCTTGACGCCGCTGCGCACGTCGACCCGATGGCGTAACCACTCGGCGCGAAAAGTCGTCATGATCTGCACGGGATTGCAGGCGATCGCCAGGGCTTGTCGAGCGAGACGATCCGCCTCGTCGAGCTTGTTCTCGACGAACGCAACACGACCCAGCGTGACCAGCCAACCGGCCTCCAGAGAAGGTTGCCGCCGATCACGCGCCTCCTGGATTGCCCGATCGAGCCACGACCGGGCTTCGGCGTAGCCCCCGAGCTCGAACGAGCAGACGCCGATGTTCCCGTCGATGTGCGTCAAGTGATCCAAATCGTCTCCGGCGATCGCATGCTCTCGCGCCTCGAGAAAAGCGGCCTTGGCGGCCGCGACGTCTCCTGCGAGGTGAAGGACCTGTCCCCTGACGATCGTCGCCCGGGCCAGAAGCGTGGGGCCGCCACTCGCGGCTAGCGCCACCGCACGGTCCGCAGCATCGCGGGCGAGCGGCTCATGACCGCGCTGCGATTGCAAACCCGCAAGAACGATGTAGGCCTCGGCCTGAATCGTCGGATGATCGATCGCGAGCGCGATGGCACGCTCGGCCGCGCTCAGCGCCGAGTGGAGCGCGCCCGCGCGCTTGAGTGCCGTGGCACGACGAATTTCCAGAACCGCCTGCCGGACCCTGGGCGACTCGTCGAGATTCGAACCCCTGACTGCGAGCCGTTCGAGAAGTGTGTCGTAGATCGCGAGCGCATTCTTGTGACTGCCAGCCCAGAAGTACTCGCTGGCCCGTGCTTCGAGCTCTTCATCGGACAACTCGGATTCATCCCCCGGCAACACCGCCGCGAGGCGCGCACGCTCGATAATCTCTTTGGGGTCCAGGTACAAAACATTGGACAGCGCTAGCATCGCTTCAAGGCCGGGAAAGTTCTGTCCGCGCTCGATCGCGCTGACCGCGGCGCGGGAGAGTTGCCACGTTCCCTTCCGCGTCGCTTCGGCGACTTCGGCCTGGGTCAGGCGCATCCCCTCTCGTGCCAAGCGTACGAGATTGCCGACCGCGACTTGCGCTTCGAACTGGTGACCGCTCGGAGTCGCCGTTGACAACTCCTCCCCCGCGTCACAAATCCGCGCTGCTTTCCTGCCCGTGACGTTGGGTACGAGCGGAGACTGGTTTTGCGGCAACGGTCTGGTCCTTTCCATGCCCGGTGCGGTGTTCCGAAACTACCAGATCTGCCCCCCTGAAGCTAGTGCTGGAGCCGCAATTTCCCCAAGCAGCCCCGAAAACAGACGCGGGGCGGATCTCCAGGCGCCGGTTACAATGTGGTGGCTCTCGGCGCCGGTCGATTCTGCCGGCCGCCGATTGTGGGCGATGCGGACTCGAAATGACCCAACACTACTCTGCTCGCGATGTGGCCCGTTTGCTATCGGTCTCACCCGCCCGGCTGCGGGCGTATGCCCGCGCAGGACTCGTAGCTCCCGAACGAGGGCCGCGCGGAGAGTTTCGATACACCTTCCAGGACTTGGCGCTTCTTCGCGCGGCGGAGGGCCTGGCCGACGCCAACGTCACCCGGCGAAGGATGCTACGTGCGCTGCGTCGGATCAAAGACCGCCTTCCCCAAGGAGAGCCCTTGAGCGGAGTTCAACTCTCGGTTGTCGGTGACGAGGTCGTCGCACGCGATGGAGGCGCAGCCTGGATCCCGGAGTCCGGACAGGCTCGCTTCGAATTCGATACGCGAACGCTCCCCGCCACGATCGCCGCGTACGGGCGAGCCAAGGGCGAGGCAACCCCCGCTCGAGCGCGCGAACCCGACGCGGCGGACTGGTACGAACTTGGCAGCGAGATCGAATCCGCGACACCGGACCACGGACGCGACGCCTATCGCCGGGCGCTGGAACTCGAACCGCGACACCTCGGAGCGCGCGTGCGACTTGCGCGCCTCCTCGAGGGCGCCGGACGCCACCGGGCCGCCGAGGCCCATTACCGCCTGGCCCTGACCATCGCCCCGCGGGAACCGGCAGTTCTGCTGGATCTGTCGTCGTGCCTGGAACAGCAGGGGCGAGTCGCCCACGCGCTGAGCGCCAGCCTCGAGGCGATCGAGGCCGATTCGACCTGCGCCGAGGCGCACCTTTCGGCGGCCCGGCTCTGCGAGCGCATCGGAGATTCCGCAGCGGCTCTGCGGCATCTCGAAACGTACCACGGTCTCGAGCGGCCATGACGTGCTCGCGGTCACCCACGACGGTTTCCGAGCCGCTCCGGAGGTCACGATGAAGCCTCGCTTTATCGGAGTTCTCATAGCCATCGCCGCTGTCGCCTGTCATGCCGAGCCGGCGCCACCTCCGTCTCCGGGAACGAGCATTGAGGAATTGCGCGTCGCAGTCGCCGCGAATCCGGATGACGCGAGTCTTCGACGACGCTTGGCGATCGCTTTACACGAGACGCGTCAGCTCGACGAGGCTCTGACTCAATTCGAGATGGCTGCCAAGCTCTTACCGGATGTTCCGCACCTGCTCGAGTTGGCGATCGCGTTGGCCAGCGTCTCACGTCTCGACGAGTCGCAGGTCTACTACGAGAAGATTCTCACCTCCGAGCCGCGCCACGCGGTCGCGTTGCACAATCTCGCGAATCTCCACTTCCGCCGGGGCCAGCTTGACCTTGCAATTTCGCGCTACCACCAGGCGATCGCCGCGAGACCGGATTACGTTCTCGCTCGCTTTCATCTCGGCCAAGCGCTCGAGCGCTCCGGGAAGACTGAGGAGGCCTACCGCACCTACGAGTCGATCGTCGCCGGGGACCCGCGCGAATCCCGCGACGCGATGGTCCTGGTGGATGCGCTCTATCGGATCGCATCGATCGACCTGACGATGGGCGCTACCGAACGTGCAGTCGTCATGCTCGCCGAGGTGGTGGCGACTGTACCGGAACACCCGCAGGCCCACTACGCCTACGGCCAGGCGCTGCTCCGCCTGGGGCAAACCGCAGCGGCAGACAAGGAGTTCGAAACCCATCGCCGACTTCTGGATCAACAGCGGTCCGACAGTCCCGCGGCGATGGATGATTGAGTCATGCCTCCGAGTCGCCCGCGAGGCTTCGCCGCGTCGCTTACCTTCTTTAGCTTCGTCGTCGCCCACGCGACGACGGCGGCACCGCGTCTTGCGTTCGTCGACGCGACGCCGGGCTCGGGAATCGTGTTCAAGAATCTCTGCGGCGCCTCGGCGGTATCCAAAGGCTGGCTGACTGAGAGCATGGGAGCGGGCGCCGCTTGGCTGGACTTCGACCGGGACGGACACCTCGACCTCTACCTCGTCAACGGATCGACGCATGACCGGCCGGCCGGGCGCGGCGAGCCCAACCGACTGTTCCGGGGTGACGGTCACGGGAGGTTTACCGACGTGACCGAAAAGGCCGGCGTCGGCGACCGGGGTTGGGGCTACGGCGCCACGGTCGGAGACTACGACAACGACGGAGATCCCGACATCTATGTGACCAACCTCGGGGCCAACGTCCTTTACCGCAATAACGGGGACAGCACCTTTACCGACGTAACCGCGACCGCGGGCGTCGGCGACTCGCGCTGGAGCACGGCATCCGTCTTCTTCGACGCCGACAACGACGGCGATCTCGACCTGTACGTCGGAAATTACATGCAGTGCGATCCGAAGAAGGTCCCGCGTGGCGGTACCCCGGAGGCGAAGTCAGCCTACTGTACCTACAAGGGCATTCCCGTTGCCTGCGGCCCCCTGGGACAAGTTCCGGAACAAGACACCTACTACCGCAACGAGGGCGGCGGGCGATTCCGCGACGCAACGCGCGAGGCCGGCTTCGCCCTCGCCACGCCGCGCTACGCTTTGGGAGCGGTGACTGGAGACTATGACAACGACGGCGACACCGACCTTTACGTGGCCAACGATAGCGTGGCCAACTCCCTCTGGCGCAACCGCGGCGACGGCACGTTCGAAGATGTCGGGATGCGCACGCTGACCGCCCTCAACGGCGACGGACGACCCCAAGCCGGCATGGGTACCGATTTCGGGGACTACGATCGAGACGGCTGGATCGACATCGTGGTGACCAATTTCGCTCACGACCTCAACACCATCTACCGCAATCACGAGGGCAAGTACTTCCTCGACGACTCGACGCGGGCGGGTCTCGGCGTGACCTACCTGTTCCTGTCGTGGGGTACCGCATTCCGCGACTTCGACCTCGACGGCGACCTCGACCTGTTCATTGCCAACGGGCACATCTACCCGCAGGTCGATGGCTACGCCATGGGGACCCGCTACCGACAGCCGAACCACTTGTTCGTCAACCAGGGAGCGGGCCGTCTCTCCGAATCGTCGAAGGCGCTTGGCCCGGGATTCGCGATCGAGCGCTCGTTCCGCGGCGCGGCTTTCGCCGATTACGATGATGACGGAGACATCGACGTTTTGGTAACCGCGATCGACGATGCGCCCCTGCTCTTGCGCAACGAGAACGTAGGCGGCCACTGGCTGGAGATTCGTCTCGTCGGCAAGCGATCGAACCGGGATGGCATCGGTGCGCGGATCACGGTCGCCGCTTCGGGGAAAACTTGGATCGCCGACCGACACAGCGGGGGATCGTACCTTTCGTCTTCAGACCCTCGCGTACATTTCGGACTGGGTGCGACCACGCGTGTTTCGAGCATAGAGGTCCGTTGGCCTTCGGGCACCGTCGACCGACTCATCGATGTCGAAATTGATCGTCTGATTACGATCGAGGAAGGCTCGACAATCGCGAACGCCGACGACTGAGTCGAGCGGCCTTCGGTCGCTTGCCTTCCAATCCGCCACGCCTATCTTCTTGCGGAAAGCGATCCCGCAGACCGCAGCGTTCCGTTCCAGATCACACGGCAACGACGAGGAGAGGACAACCTCGGGTCCACCGCGGGCATCCGGAGACCAAAGATGAGCAAGACTTCGAATCCAGCACTTGCCGCCGTCGTTGCCTGCGCGCTGTGCGGTTCCGCGGCGCTCGCCGCGGGATCGATCGACGGAGAGATCGGTGCCGTCTACTGGGCGAACGAAATCGAAACGGAGGGCCTGACGCCGATGACCACCGATGCGGATGCGCCTGGGTTTCGTGCCGAGCTCTGGATGCTCGAACGTTACGGTGTCAAGGCGATGCAGTTCGGCTCCGACCCCGATGCCGGCGGTATCGACGGCGCCGACACGACAAGCGTCGACCTGATGTGGCGCGCCTGGTCGCCGACCGAGAACAACTTCGTCGCCGTGGGCTTGGGTTGGGGACAGATGGACCTCGCGCCGCTGGGCTCGAACGATTCGACCTCAGGGGCGCGGCTGTCCGTCGAAGGTCGCGCAGGCATCGCCGGTCAACTGTTCGCTTACGGGTCTGGGGCCTACCTGCCCGCCCTGTCCGACGTCGACTCGGCGGCGATCGTGGGTGGCCGTATCGAGGATCTCTCGGGATATGAGCTCGAGCTCGGTCTGTCCTGGCGCTTGGCGCCCTTCATGTCGATGCGGGCCGGGTGGCGAGTCAACGACATGAGCTTTTCGGAATACTCCCCCGAGTCGATGGGTTCGGGTCCGCTCCTCGCCGGCGGGCCTATCGGCAGGTCTGGCGGAAATATCGTGCCGCTGGCCATAGCGCCTGCATCTCCGACTCTCGGCGTGCCGATGACCCCATCCTCGAACATCGACGGCTCGATAGCCTCGTCCGGCATCTTCGTCGGACTGGGCTTCCACTTCTAGGTCTCTCTCCTCTCTCCGTGGCATGGGCCGGACGCCGCGAGGCGCTCGGCCCATGCTTTTTTTCAGAGATGAAATTGCGCCTTGGCGGAGAGGGGCTGCGACCGCGAAGTAGGGCTCCGTCGCCACCTGGCGTCCGGAGTCCGCGCGGACTCAGCGATCGGACTTGCGGACGAAGAAACCGGCGATCTTGCCGTCGCTGCTCCAGGCCCAGTGCAGTTCGTAGTCGGTTTGAATCTGCCGGTTGAATCGGACGCGCCGGACATAAACGACGTAGTCGCCGTCGGGCATCGTCTTTGCCTTCGCGCTCTCACTGACGATCTCGATCTCATTTCCGAGTTGCTCACTGACGCGGCCGTGCATCGTCCGAAGATCTTCGAGCGTGACTTCTTTCTTCATCTCGGACCTGAACTGCGCGTGCAACTCATCCAGCTTGCCGTCGTAGAACTTCTTGGTCACCTCGCGGCCTCGGTCGAGTTGCGCGGGATCGCCGCTGACGACCGCCGAGCGCTTCGTCGTCACCGGCTGCGCGATCGTAGGGCCGGCAGAGGCGACGGCCAGCCATACAGTGGCCACGGTCGCTACTAAGGCTCTCGAACTCATCGACTGATCCTCCCACACCTGACCGACGGATCCGGTCCGTCTGCGCCTGGAAACGGTATCTCGGACCCGTCGTGCCAGATCGAGTCCGTCGTCGATTCTGCCGCCTCACGGGTTCGAGCGCAACCGAGGAGTCGAAAACACGGCGCGAAGGCGCTCCCCGCTGAACTTGGTCCGGGGAATTCGCGTACAATGCCGCGGCGTCCCAGCATGGGGGGGGCCCACCAAACGGAGGATCGCGATGAGCCTGCTAGACCCGGAAATCGCAGACGGGCCCGCGCCACAATACAGCGCCGTCGATCGACTGTGGCGGGTGTTCGCCTCACCCGGCGCGGTTTTCGAGGACATCGGTCGTCGGCCGACCGTGCTGTTGGGCCTGATCGCGCTCACGCTCTTTTCGGTCCTGACCCAGGTCGCGATCGTACCTCACGTGGACATGGAAGCGACGATTCGGGCGAACCTCGAAGCGCAGGGGCGCGAAACAAGCGACGCGGAGTTCGACCAAGCACTCAAAGCAGCCGAGTTTTTCCGTTGGGTCGGTCCGGTTGCGGCCCTGATCTTCAGCCCCGTGTTCATGGTCGGACTGGCCGGGCTCTTCTACGTTGCCCTCAAGCTGGGTGGCTCGGACGCGGACTTCATGCGCACTTTATCGGCGACCTTGCATGCCTACTGGCCGCCGGCAGTCGTCGGCGGGGTGCTTTACGGTGCCGTGGCCCAGACGGTTGGGCAGATTCCGGCGGAAGAGATCCAGAACATGGTGAAATCTCACGTCGCCGCATTCCTGTCCGCGGATGCGCCGAAGTGGCTGTCGGCGATGCTGTCGTCCGTCGATGTGTTCAACATCTGGACGGTGATCCTCTTGATCCTTGGCTTGTCGATCGCCGGCCGCGTCTCGCGCGGACGCGCCGCGGCCGGCGTCCTCGGAATCTGGGGAATTTACGTGCTGGGCAAGGGCTTGGTCGCGATGGCCTTCGCCGGCCTCGGCGCCCAGTCCTGAACCGCGACAAGGAAACCCCGTGAAAAAGATTCTCATCATTGCCGGTGTGGTCGCCGTGCTCGCCGCCATGGTGTTCGCCAGCCTCGCGGGTAAATCCGAGAATGGGAAGGCGATCGAGGTCGGAAAAGCCGAGCGACGCGATTTATCGTCCCGCGTCAAAGCGACCGGCGAGGTCACACCGGAGCGCAAGGTCGACGTCTCGGCCAAGATAGTGGGAGAGATCATCGGACTGCCGGTGAAAGAGGGCGACGCAGTCCACTCCGGGCAGGTCCTGGTTCAGATCGAAAGAGACCTCTACGTTTCTGCGCGCGATCGCGTACAGGCGGGCCTGAGACAGATCGAGGTCTCTCAGCAACGATTGACGATCCAACTCGATGATGCCGAGCGCACGTTGAATCGCGTGCGCGAGTTGCAAGCGCAGGGCTTTGCCAGGCAGGACGAGTTGGACGCCGCGGAAGTTGCGGTGGCGACCGCTCGCGTCGAGATCGAGGCCCAAGTCTACGCGATTCAGCAGCAACGATCCGCGTTGCGCTCGACCGAAGAGGACCTGGCGCGCACGACGATCCGCGCTCCAATGGACGGGATGGTCATCAGTCTCAACGCAGAAAAAGGCGAAACTGTCGTCCCCGGAAGCACCAACCTGCCCGGTTCGATGATTCTGACCATCGCCGACATGTCTCACCTGCTGGCCGAGGTCGAAGTCGGCGAGGTCGACGTTCCCCGCATCAAACTCGACCAAGCTGCCGAGATCCGCGTCGACGCGCTGGGCGACAAGATCCTCAAAGGTCGGGTCGTCGAAATCTCGAGCTCGGGAGCGAGTACCTCGGGGCAGGATGTGATCCGATTTGCAGTCAAGATCGCGCTCGACGAGATCGACCCGGCGCTCCGTCCGTCGATGACGGCCAAGGTCGACATTTTGACCGACTCGGCCGCGCAGGTCGTCTCCGTTCCGATCCAGGCCGTAGTCAAACGACGGGTCGACGACCAGGGGAACGAGCTGAAGTCCGACAAGTCGTCAGGGGTCGAGCCCACGGACGTCGTCTACCTGTTCAGCGAAGGCAAAGCCAGATTAAGAAAGGTCCAGACCGGCATCTCGGACGCGCTCCACGTCGAGATCAAGGAGGGGTTGCAACCCGACGAGGAAATCGTCATCGGCCCGTATCGGACTCTAAAGAACCTGAAGCACGACGAGGTCATTCGGCGTGGAGAGAAGAAGGCCAAGAGCAAAAAGTCCGAGAAAGAAGAAGAAGAAGAAGAAGAAGAGCCAGAAGAGGCAGGAAAGGAAGAGGCTTGATGCTGATCGCGATCCGCGAGCTGCACAAGATCTACCGCGTCGGAATGGAAGAGGTCCGCGCGCTCGACGGCGTGGACCTCGACATCGACGCCGGCGAGTACGTCGCTGTGATGGGCGCTTCGGGCTCAGGGAAATCGACGCTAATGAACCTGATCGGCTGCTTGGACACGCCGACTTCAGGATCCTACGTGCTCAATGGTCAACAGGTCTCGGGACTGGACGATGTCGAGTTGGCTCGGATTCGCAACCGAGAAATCGGCTTTGTCTTCCAGACCTTCAACCTACTCCCGAGGTCGACGGCGCTCGCAAACGTCGAGCTGCCCTTGGTCTACTCGCGAGTGGCCCGCACGGAGCGACGCGAGCGAGCCCGGGAAGCGCTCGAACGCGTTGGCCTGGCGAACCGCATGACCCACGTGCCGAACGAGCTCTCCGGCGGTCAACGTCAGCGTGTGGCGATCGCCCGGGCGCTCGTCAACCGGCCTTCGATCCTCCTGGCCGATGAGCCGACGGGCAACCTCGATTCACGGACCTCCCAGGAGATCATGCAGCTCTTTCGCGAACTCAACGCCGCCGGGAACACCATCGTACTCGTGACCCACGAGCAGGAGGTCGCGGCCCACGCTCGGCGCAACGTGGTGCTGCGTGACGGGCGAGTGATCGAGGACCGCGTGGTCGCGGGAGCGATAACGCCGCAATGATCTGGGAGAATCTCGTCATCGCCTTGCGCGCGATCCTGGCCAACAAGATGCGGTCGATCCTGACCACGCTGGGCATCATCATCGGTGTGGCAGCGGTCATCGCGGTCGTATCGATCGTCCAGGGATTGAACTTCATGATCGCCGAGCAGCTCCAGGGTGTCGGGGCGACCTACATCATGGTCTTTCCCGAGCGGCCCGATCCGCAAGACGTCGACCTGGTCGGACGCGAGATCAAGTTGACGCACGACGACGGGCAAGAGGTCCTCGCCGGAAGCCCGGCCCTGCGCTACTACAACCCAGTTTTTTTTCGTGGCGAGGTGGCTCGGCGCGGTGACTCCAAGCACACGACGATGCTGTTGGGCGTCGGCGAGTACCACCAGGAAGTCGCCAACCACTGGGTCGAACAGGGACGATTCTTTTCATCTCTCGACCTCCAGCGGCGTGCGCCGGTCTGCCTGATCGGCTCGGCCCTGATCGAAGATCTCGATATACCGGACCCTGTTCTCGGCAAGGATATCGTCGTCGGACGTGGATCCTGCACGATCATCGGGATCATGGAAGAAAAAGGCGAATTTCTCGGCCAGGACTCGGACGATCTGATCCTCATACCGATCACCACGGCGGCCGAGCTCTACGGCGCCACCGCGATGGAGGGCCTGCGCTTGGACTTCCAGGCCGAAAGCGCGGCGGTCGTCGAGCAGGCCAAAGACCAGATCGCCGAGATCCTTCGTCGACGTCACGGGATCCCCGGCGGCAAGAAGGACGACTTTCGGGTCCTTCTGCAAGAAGAGATCCTGGAAACGACGAGCTCGATCTTCAGCACGATCACGTCGGTCGTTGCTGCGGTCGTCGGCATCGCCCTGCTCGTCGGCGGCATCGGCATCATGAACATAATGCTCGTATCGGTGACCGAACGAACACGCGAGATCGGTATCCGCAAAGCGGTCGGCGCGCGAAGAGCCGATATCCTGATCCAGTTCCTGATCGAAGCGGTGACTCTGTCGATGCTCGGAGGACTCGTCGGCCTCGTCGCCGGCTGGGGCCTCGGCGCCCTGGGCGCGAGCTTGATTCCTGGGGACTTCCCCCCGGCTCATGTGCCGTCGTGGGCGGTCGCGCTGGCGTTCGGTTTCGCCGGCGTCATCGGCGTGCTCTTCGGAACCTACCCGGCGGCGAAGGCGTCGGCACTCGATCCGATCGAAGCACTGCGACACGAGTAACGGATTCAAGAACCGTCGGGTCCGTCTGCAGCCGTCTCCTGAATCATTCGGAGCACCGCCTCGCCGTAGGCCGCCACCTTCGCCGGCCCCAACCCGCGAACCGCCAAGAGGCCGCCCCGGCTTCGCGGCCGCGCCGCTGCCAGATCAACCAGCGTGCGATCGTGGAAGATGACGTAGGCCGGGACGCCGCGGCGCCGCGCTTCTTCGGCACGCCATCGTTTCAAACGCGTGACGAGATCCAACTCGCCCGAGGAGGCGGACTCGTCTGGACTCGGACTCGACCGAGCTCTCCTTCCGGCGGTCGCTGGCGACGTGAGCGCCAGTTCCG
>JANNRU010000010.1:0-2020 GCA_031401755.1 Acidobacteriota bacterium
TCCGCTACGGCAACGGAATGGTCATGCTGGGCACCGCGGACACCCACGGCGGCGGCTTCGACGAGTTGATGACGACGCCGCGCGATACCGGCGGCCGCTCGACCCAGAGCGCCTACGTCATCGTCGAGGACCCCGCCGCGCACCACGAACGCGCGGTAGCGGCCGGGGCCGAGGTGGTGATGCCGCTCGAGGACAAGGCCTACGGAGGCAGCGGCTACAGCTGCCGCGACCTCGAGGGGCACGTCTGGAGCTTCGGCAACTACGACCCCTTCGCCGACTGACGTACGCGGTTCGTCTCGAACTGACGTGCTCTTGATTCTTCGGACCACGGATTGTGAGAGGATCTCCGGGAGCTGCGCGGTCATCGTCGCGGCAGACGGCGCGACAATCGATCTTGCATCGCTGCAGCGTCACTGCGAAGGCCGGCTCGCGGTCTTCAAGAAGCCCCGCCGACTGGCGCAGATCGACGCGATCCCGCGAACGGCGGCCACCGCGCAGATCCAGCGCCCACTACTGGTCGAGTTGCTGCAGAGCGGCGTTCTCGAGGTCGAACGCGAGCGCTAGCGCATGATTTCCGCACCACGGCCGGACGGCCGCGCGCTAGCCCGGATCCTTGCCGCGCAGCAGTGTCGGCATTCTGCAGCCGCAATCGCCGGCTCAGCGATCCGCCGCAACGACCCAGACTTCCTGCGCGCTCAGCACCTTCGACTGCTCGGTGACACTACCGGAATGTTGGATCGAGACACGAAACGGGCGGGGTTCGTGCGACTCGTTGGTGACGGTCACCGAGGCATGGTCGCCCGCTGCTTGCGCCGTCAGCTCCCGTTCGGTCGCGGATACCAGGCGCGCTCCGCCCAGTCGTACCGTGAGCGCGCCGTACGCAAACGCCACTGCATCCGGCTGTACGAGCGCCGGGCGGTTGCTGACGATCCGCGTCTTCAGGTCGGAATCGCTTTCGTCGCGCAGCAGCGTGAACCACGGACCGTCGTCCGGCTGCCGCAGCGTTTCGAGCGCGGCGAGATCGTTTGCGGCGACGAACGCTGCGTCTGGCCCGCGCAACAGCGCCACCGCTCGTTGCTTCGCGACCCACGGACGCGAGGTGTTCAAGTAGATCTGGAATCCGGAAGGATCATCCACGTGCGTCAGAGGGAAGTCCGGCCCGGCGACCGATTCGAGCCTGGCCGCCAGTTCGCGCACGGCGATGCTGCGTTGGATCACGGCGTCCCTCGGCATGATCACGATGTAACCAACCGCGTAGCCCGCGATCATCAGAACGATCAGCGCAGCGATGGACGCGTCGAAGGCCCAGCGGCGGCGCCAGCGTTGCGAGAGCCGATCCACTTCACGTCCCGAGATCAACGCTGCCGCGGGCACGAGTGGCCACATCAGATCCGGCCGTTGATGCGGAGCCATACTGAGGATGAGCAATCCGCCGAGGAACCAGCAAAACAAAAAGCGCTCGAAGCGCCGTTCGCTGGCGTCGGCGGCCGGGTCGTTCCAGATCCGCCACAACCCGAAGCACCCGGCCAAACACCAGGGCCACGTGCGCGTCAGGTAGTAGAACGGCGCCTCCCAGAATCGGGTGCCAGGTAACGACCCCCTGATGTCTCTCGTGAGATGGCCGACGAGTTCGACCCCGATCAATTTGTCCACGACCGGCCAGCCGAGTTGGCGGTAGGAGAGGGAGAGCCAGCCGACGCTGATCATCAGGAAAAGCGCGACGCCCGCGAACTGGGATCCGCGCAGCGCGATCGATCGATCGGTGCGCCGTTCCCAGATCCACGCGAGGAGTCCGCAGCCGCCGAAGAGCAAGCCCAGCGGACCCTTCGTCAGTGTCGCCGCGGCGGCCGCCAGCCAGAACCAGGTCCAGCCGCGCCCCAACGTCGCGGACCGGTATGCGAGCAGGGCAGTCACGGTGACGGTGAACGCGAACACCGCATCGGTGCGGGCCAATCCCATTTCCTTGAATCCGGCCGTATGCACCAGGCTCGCGATGCCGGCAAAGAGTGCGGCGCGCGGT
>JANNRU010000011.1:0-6052 GCA_031401755.1 Acidobacteriota bacterium
CGGTCCGGAGTCGGTATCGTCGTCGTCGTTGAGCGTGACGCCGTTGGCGTTGAGGTCGATGCCCAGCGATCGGTTATCGTGAATCGAGTTGGCGAGAATCGCGTTCCCTTGCCCGAACCCCTTCACGGTGACCCCGCCGTCTCCGTTGAAGGCAATCTCGTTTCCCGCTCCGGCGTTCGTGCCCCCGACGGTGGTCGAGTCGCCGAAGATCGAGATGCCGTCGCGGCCGTTGCCGATGAAGTTCGAGCCGATCTCGTCGGTCCCGATGACGTTGCCCTCGATTCTCGTCCCCGTTGCACCGCCCGTGATGTCGATGCCCGCGTCGTGGTTGGCCGCGATCACGTTCCCCGCACGGGGTGCTGTCGAACCGATCGAGTTTCCAGCGGAGCCGAGGTCGACCTGGATCCCGTGTCCGCCGTTCCCCAAGGCGATGATCGGACCCGTCGCCGGCGGGCCGATGAGGTTGCCCTCGACGCGATTGCCGCCGCCCGGACCGTCGATCTGAATCCCCTGGTCACGGTTACCCGAGATCACGTTCGTCGCGCCCGCGCTGTTGCCGCCGACGAGGTTGCCGCCCGCGCCCGCATCGATCCAGACCCCGTGATCCACGTTCTCCAGCGCCAGCGCCCCCGACCGGTCGAGCCCGATCCAGTTCCCCTGAACGCGGTTGTCGGTCGAGCCGACGCCCGTGATGCGCACCCCGCTCGTGCGATTGCCCGAGATCAGGTTTCGCGCTCCGGACTCCTCGCCGCCGACGACGTTGGCCGTCGCGCCGGCGGCGATCTGGACACCGCCGGCGTCGTTCGCGACGTCTTGCGTACCGTCCGCGTCGGTGCCGATCCGGTTGCCGGCGATGCGGTTACCCGTCGCGGCCGCGCTCTCGATGCGAACGCCGCTGAGACCGTTCCCGGAGATCACGGTTCCCGCGCCGGGAGCCGTCCCACCGACCACGTTGGCGGCCGCCGTGATCAAGATCCCGTTCTGGTCGTTCTTCGCGTCGGCGGCTCCGGACGCGTCGGTGCCGATCCAGGATCCTTCGACGAGGTTCCCTGCGCCGGCTAGCAGGATTCCGTTTCCGGGGAACGAGTCGACGATGAGACCGCGCACCGTGCTGTCGCGGGCGAGTAGCCGAAGACCGTCTCCCGAGTTCAGTTCCCGGCCCTCGATTCGGAGGATCGGCCGCGTGGAATACCCGGGCTGCGTCGTCCCGTCGAGGCTCAGCGAATCGGTGACGTCGGGTAGCGGAGTGAGCGGACGGATGCTGTACTCGCCGTTCCCGCTCGGGTTGAAGAACGGGTCGGAGGTCGGGACCCGGAAGACGCTCGCCGCGGGACCGACCGTCGCGTTGGCGTTCTGGATCGATTGCCGCAGGCTGCCCTGGACGGTTCGCGGGTTGGCCGTATCGGCGTCGTCGTCCCGGGTGTTGACAACGACGTTGAATGCAAACGCCAGATCGACCCCGACGACGTCCTGCTGCCCGACGCCGACGGTCACGACGTGCTCGCTCGTCGCCAGGGCCGACGCGACGTCTGAAACCGCGGCGCGGCGCCCGCCAGGGCATGGCCCGGCAACGACGAGCGTCGTCACGCCGCCTAAGCCGTTGTGGCACAGTCCGCCCGCGACGGCCCAGATCTGCTCGGCCCAAGTCTCGGGCACGGCGTGACCCGGATTCGTTCCGGCCGTCGCAGTGACCGTTCGCGAGTCGGCCGCGGCCCAGAAGCGTCCGGTGACGACGCCCTGGAACCGGTAGTCTCCCGTCAGGCTCGTCGTGGTCGTGCCGAAGAGCACGTCGTCGGTACCGCTGGGCAATCCGTCCCCGCCGTCGAGCCACAGTTTCACGACGACTCCCGGACTGGGAAGACCGTCCGAGACGTCGCCGTCTCCGTCCGGATCCTCGAGCACGCGGCCGCGCACCTCGACGAAGCTGAAGGCGGCGCTGAACTCCGAAGTACTGCCGTTCGGAGCGGTCGCTGTCGCGGTGAGCCACTCGCTCCCGGTCAGCGTCACCGGTAGGGTGACGGAGAACGAGGCGGCGCCGCTCGGGCCCGTCGTCGCCGTGGTCTCGCCGAGGTAGCGCTCCCCCTCGCCGTAGTTCGACGCATCGGGCGCGGTGTTGGCCCAGAAATCGAGCGTAAACGTCGTGTTCGCCGTACTGTTCAAGCTGCCGCTGATCGTCGTCGTGCTCGGCGTCGAAGCCACGACGGTGAAGACCGGGAAGTTCTGGAGTTCGTTCGGACCATTGTCCCCGTCCCCGGCGTCATTGAGCGTCACCCCGTCGGCATCGAGATCGATTCCGAGCGCGCCGTTGTCGTGGATCCGGTTCGCGCGTAGCGCGTTGCCGAAGCTGTTGCCGGTGACCGCGATCCCCGAACCCGCATTGAAGCCGATCCGGTTCGCCGCCCCGCTCGTCGTGCCCCCAATCGTGTTGCCGACCGCTCCGTCGAGCGACACGCCGTGACCGCCGTTCGGCAGGCCGAGCACGTCGTTGATGTCGCTGCCGATGAAGTTGCCCAGGATCTGATTGGCGGTCGCGTTTCCTCCCGAGATTTCGACCCCGTTGCCCGAGTTGCCCGAGATCACGTTGCGCGCCGCGGGTGCGCTGCCGCCGACCGTGCTGTCGTTGGATTTCAGCTCGATCCCGGCCCCAGCGTTGGGCAGGGCTGCCGTGCCCGTCGCGGTGGTGCCGATCAGATTGCCGGCGATGACCGCGCGCGGCGCCGAACTGTCGATCTTGATGCCGCCCCGCGCGTTGCCCGAGATGACGTTCTGCGATCCGGTCGCGGTGCCGCCGATGGTGTTCGACGCAGCCTTGACCTCCAGGCCCCAGTTGCGATTTCCAAGCGCGGACGCGCCCGCGCGATCGGTCCCGATGTAGTTGCCGAGGATCTGGCAGCCGGTGGCGCCGCTGTCGAGCTTGACCCCGGCTTTTTCGTTGTCCGAGATCACGTTGCGCTCGGCGGCCGTCGTGCCGCCGATCGTGTTCGTTTGCGAGCGCACCAGAATTCCGACATCGCCGTTGCCCAGCGCCGGTCCGCCCGCCGTGTCGTCGCCGATCGTGCAGCCGACGACGAGGTTCCCGCCGTTCGTGTCGAGGGTCAGTCCCGGACCGGAAAAGCGCTGGATCGCGAGCGCTCGCACGGTGCTGTTGCCGCCACGGAGGATCAGGCCGTCGCGATTCGCCGTCCCGTCGAGGGCGACGACGGGTGTCGTGCTGAAGCCCGGCTGCATCGATCCGTCGAGAATTAGCGGATCTCCGAGCGGAGGCAGATCGTCGAGCGGGACGATGCGCCACGTTCCCGCCGCGTAACCGGTGGCACTCGCCGGAATCCGAAACCAGGAGCGCTGCACTCCGGCGATGCCCTCGGAGTTGGCCAGGAACTGCCGCAGGCTCCCTTGAATAGTGCGCGGGGAGACGTTGCCGTCGTCGTCGCCATCGCGCGTGTTGACGATCGAGCTGAAGCTGAAGCCAAAGTCGGCGACGGCCCGGACGACGAAGTCGACCCGTGCGACGTGCTCGCTCCCCGCAAGCGTCGTGGTCAGATCGGAAACCGCACTTCTGCGCCCGCCGAAGCACGGGCCGGCGGCCGGGAGCGTGGCGACGCCGCCGGCGCCGTCATCGCACAGTCCGCCGGCCGGGCCGTAGGTCTGCTCGGCCCACAGCGTGTTCGCCAGCGATGCTGCGTTGAAGCCCGCGGACGGGGTCACGCTGCGCGAATCAACGCGGAGCCAGTAGGTCCCCGGCGCGAGCCCCAGGAACACGTAGTCTCCGCTCGCGTCGGTCGTGACCGTGGCCAAGACGCCGTCATCGAGACCGCTCGCCGCGCCGTCGCCGCCGTCGCGCCAGAGCGTCACCGAGACCCCCGAGCGTCCGATCCCGTCCGCGAGATCGCCGTCCCCGTTCACGTCGTCGACGACGCGGCCGCGGATCTCCGGCGTCGCGGTGAAGTTCAAGTCGCAAGCCGGCGGCCGAACGGCCGGCGTGAGCACCGCGTTCAGATAGATCCGCCGACCGTTGATCCCGTCAATCGAGTTGTCGCCATAGCGATGGCCGCCGAGGTAGAAGACCATCGACCCGATGCCCGCGGTCAGCTTTGCCGCCGTGGCGCGGTAGACTCCGGGGCTCGTGGAATGTTCCGCGTGGGCGTGAGCGCCGTTGCGGAACGCCGAGGCGGGTGCCAGCGAGAAGCTGTGCACCGACCCGCCCTCCGTCGCGAGCGGGCCGACGAACTGGCTGAAGCTCATGTCCGGGCTCGGGTAGGCGGGGATCTCGCCGGCTGCGCCGTCATCAGCCATGCCGTTCGTGGACTGGAAGTGACCCAAGGTCGGCTCGTTTTCGTAGGTCATGGTCGCCACGCACTGGGCCATGAAGTTCGCGCCGGAGAGCGCGAACTGGCGGATCGCCGCGACTGGCGCACCCGCCGTAGCCGAAGCGAAGTGCGGCTCGGACGCGAGGGTGAAGCAGCTGTTGGAATTGATCGTCGTCAGCGTGGTCGCCGAGATCTCCTGGTAGTGAACTCCGGCGACGAAGCCGGCCGCGGCGAGAATCTCCTCGTGGATATCTGCGTTTCCGCCGTCGTCGAGCGTGGCGACCTTCGGCTTGTGCAGCAGCGTGTAACGGATGTCGATCGTCGCGTCGGCCTCAAGGCGGTAGACGGCGACGTTGCCCCCGAAGGCGGTGATCCGTGGAAGAACCTCGGGGACGAAGTCACGGTGGACGATGAAGGGACCGCCGGAGAAGCTGCGCGTTTCGATCGCGGACGCGGCCGGCGCGATGCGGCTCACGAGCGCCGTGAAGTCGGCGGCGTCCTTGGCCTTGCCGGCGCGGATCGCCCACTTCACCGGGATCTCGCTCCACAGCAGCGCGTTGACCAGGCCATAGGCGCGGAGGTTGAATGGCTCGATCCCGAGGTTCTGCGTCGCGTTGTCCATCGGGAGGATCAGCGAGCCCGCGGGGATCAACTCGAGGCTCGGCGCGGCCGGCGGAAGGTCGGCGGACGCGTAGGCGGCGATCGCGCTCAGCACGAGCACGAGCGAAGCGGCGCCCCGGGGCCAACAACGCCCCCGCCACGGCACGGTGCGAGCCGTCCCCATCCTAAGTTGTCGCGACCAAGAGAAACCCTCGCGGCCGGGCGCGATGGCGCGCACCGGTCCGGGGCTGGAACTTATGCCTGGGCGGAATCCAGGCAAATCGGGGGGATAGCGGGAGCTACGTCGCGGCGAGCGCCGGGATCAAGTCGACCTCACCCGCGTGGACCAGGGCCTTGAAGACTTGGAAGATTTCGGGGTCCCACCACCCGCGATCGACCTCGGCCTGCATCTCGGCCAGGGCCTCCTCGCGCGGGAACGCCTTTTTGTAGGGCCGCGCGGTCGTCAGAGCGTCGAAGACGTCGACCACGGTGAGAACCCGCGCGGTCAACGGGATCGCGTCCCCGGCCAGACCGTCCGGGTAGCCGGTGCCGTCGATCTTCTCGTGGTGATGGCGGATGATCGGCAGCACGAGGCTGAAGGACTTCAAGCTCGAGCAGATCCGCTCGCCCGCCGCGGGGTGTTCATTGATGATCGCCCGCTCATCCGGGGTCAGGCGGGCCGGCTTGAGCAGGATCGCGTCGGGGACAGCGACCTTGCCGATGTCGTGGACGATGCCCGCTCGTCTCAACGCGACGATCTGCGGATCCGACAGGCCCATCGCGGCGCCGAGCCGACTCGCGTACTCGGACATGCGCTCGCAGTGGCCGTGCGTGCAGGCATCTTTGCCCTCGATGCTCCGGGCGAGCGCGAAGACGACGCACTCCGCGCGCTCAAGCTCGTCGATGTAGCCCTTGATTCGAAGCAGCGAGCGAACGCGCGCGATCAGCTCGAGCCGATCGATCGGCTTGGACAGGAAATCGTCGGCACCAGCTTTTAGTCCCTGCATCCGGTTTTCGACGGCACTCGATGCGGTCACGAGAATGATCGGAGTCAGTCGATCTTCGGGGTCGCTCTTCAGTCGCTCACAGACTTCGAGTCCCGTCATTTCAGGCATGACGATGTCGAGCAGCACGAGATCGAGCGG
>JANNRU010000012.1:0-1954 GCA_031401755.1 Acidobacteriota bacterium
CGTGGTGGCGAACAACATCGACGACCTGCAGGTGGCGTATGCGCTTCGCAACGCCCCCGACGACTTCATCAACGACAAGAACTTGTGGAACTTCACGTGCGTGGGCAACGGCACCAACGACTGCCTTCCGGTGTTGACCACCGCACCCTCCAACCCACCGGTGGCGATCAAGGTCTCGCTGCTCGCCCGGTCGGAGACGAAACGGGTCGTCGAGACGAATGCGGGACAAGCCGCGGACGGGAGCGCCCGAGGGATGGTGGAAGACAACCTTCCCGCGTTTCAGCCATTCGTTTTCAACACCACGCCCACCGCAGGTGCGGCGATCTGCTATCCGGGCCAGACCTGCGGATGCGGAAACGCGACCTACCGCGATTATCTGCACTGCACCGGAAACGGAAACGCACAGGGCTTCTCCCGGCGAGTGGTGACGGAAGTGATCGGGCTACGCAATCTGGCAGGTATTCCATGAAAACGATCGAACAGAAGAGCGAACGAGGATCCATCCTCGTCGTGACGCTGCTGGTTCTCGCCGCGCTCACCGTGCTCGGACTCGCGACGATCACGCTCTCCGGAATGGACGGCGAAGTCTCGATCAACCAGCGTGCCGGTGACCAGGCGTTTTATGTCGCCGAGGCCGGCATCTACGCGGGCGTGACCGCGGTCCAGGCCGATCCCACGCTGGCCACCAACAATCCCCCGCTTGCCATCCCCACCTCGTACATCAACGACGGGTCGACGAACCAGTTCTTCCCCGGAACGGCGACGGCGGCGGAAATGCGGGTCTTCGTCGGCCAGCCTCCGGGCGGAAGCTCCGTCCTCTGCGGGATCCCCGGCTGGTCCCTCAGCTTCGGCGCGCGGCAGTTCCAGGTCCTCTCCACGGGTGTCGGGCCCGGAGCCGCTGGCTCGCAGGCCACCCGCCAGGTACAGGCGATCATGCAGCAGCCCCCGGTCGACGGACTGTGTCCGCGCTCGACGAACATCCAGTCGGGCGGCGGCAGCTTCAAGCAGTAGTCGATCGAACCGCAAAATGTAGCGAGACGAAAAGAGTTCTCGCCGGTTCCGTCGGCCAACCCTCGGGAATTGCTCCATTCCTGAGGGGCATCCGGGTTGCACTGGAGATCGCCACCTATGAACGCACGCAGATGGGCTCTCGGGGCTTCCATCCTCGCTTTTTCGTTGGTCAACGGAGACGGAGCCTTCGGGCAGTCGACCCCGCTTCCCGGCGTCACGATCAGCTCGACCAAGCCGATCCTGATGATCGTGTTCGACACCTCGATCACCATGGGCGACACGTGCGACGCCGGGCCAGCGACTCCCTTCCCCGGGAGCGTGACCGGCGATGGCAACTGCTCCGGCATCACCCAATACCAACAGGGTCGAGCCGCAAAGGTCGCGCTGTTCCAGCTCCTCGATGCGAACGACGACGGGGTGCTGGACGCCACAGACGACGCGCAGCTCGGCATGGTCCTCGGGTTTGCAGCGTTCTACGGGCCTGCGAACCTTTCGGCGAACGCGACGTGGCGCGCAAACGCGCTCTATCCCGTTGGCACGAGCGTCCAGCGGCTCTGGTACGGCGAGACGGCCATGGGCGCGATCAACACCGTCCCCGGACTGGGGTTGACGGAGACCTGTCCGGGAACCGGGAAGGCGGGAATCCGCAATATCTGCTTCAGCAACGACACGCCAACCGGTGAAGCGATGGACGAAAGCTGGCTCGCTTCCGTCATTCCCTGCTACGACGGACTCCCCGGCACGCCCTGTCTCCTCGCCACGCCAACGACGGGTGACGATCCGGATGCTTCGTGTCGCGCGAGGAACATGCTCGTGATCACGGACGGTGCCAGCGACGGGCGGAAAGACCCGGTCACCGTCGCCAAGAACTTCAATACCGGAACGGCTCCCTATCAGGCAAAGGTCTACGCGCTCGGCCTCGGTTCCGCGGCGGCGCCGGACG
>JANNRU010000013.1:0-4250 GCA_031401755.1 Acidobacteriota bacterium
GATCACGCTCTTGGCGCTGTAGCCAGTCAGGGCAGTGAATGCTTTGTTGACGTAGAGAATCGGCGATCCCTTGCCGGCACGGGTGATCATGATCGAGTCAAAGCTATGGTCGGCAATCGACTTGAGCGAAGCGACCAAGGCATCGGCGGACAGGGTTGCAGTAGGTGTCATTCATCGTCTCCTTGAGTTGCGGGATTCGGCCATTGTAAACCGCGCTGCACGGTCCGCGCTCGCTGCCTAGGCCGAGGATACGCGGACGGCGGCCGAGTGTCATCGTGCGATGAGCTGGGCGCAGCGGCTGAAGGCGGATAGTCCGAACAGTGCGACCAGGCACGGCTGGTCGAAGGGGAATGGGGGATGCCGAGTCCGGGTTAGATATCTGGCAAGCGGCGGAGGTGAAGCGTGTATTGGATGATGTCGGCAGTACTCTTCGCATGCGGCGTCTTCGGAATTGTCGTCAGTAATGTGATCGAACGACGCAGTCCAGATGAGAAGCGGGTTGCTGGATGGCTGGTGGCGCAATATGGACGTCGCCTGAGGTTTGGGGGTGGATGGGAATCATAGGGGGTTGATTCTTGCGTGCTACGCGCTTCTAGGGCTGCCCTTTTTACGCGCCGATTCCTACGGAGTCCTTCCCAGGGGATTGGGGGGATTTGGGGCAAAGGCCTCGGGGTTTGAGTTGACATAACAGAGAGGGTTGTTTGCGGAGTCGCGAAGCGATTCCGTCAACGGCCTGTTGAACGGAGCCGCGGGCCTTCGAGCTGGGTCGATGGGGATTGTTCGAGGCTTTCCGGGGGTTGGGTGATGGCGGTGGCCGGATGACGCGTGAGCGGGAGGCGGCGGTGGGCGGCTTTGATGACGTGGTCGCTCGGGAGCGAGTGCTGCGAGGGCCTGCTCATCGGCGACTGGTGTTGTAATGTCGAGGTCCGGATCGACGGCGCCGAGCCGCGCAAGGCGCTGGTGATGACCAAGCTCGGAACGATTCCCGAGGAGCGCGAGGTCGAGATGCCGTGGTTTGAGAAGGGCGGAGGCTGAAGCCCCCGGCGCACCGATCGGTTCCAATCGGGAAAAACCGTGGTAGGCTGGCGGCGGCACGAGGCCGCCGTTCTTCAGCCGAACCCCGGCTGCGGCGCTCCCGGCACGGTGTGATTGTGCGACATCTCGCGCTTCCACTCGGGGCTTCCGACGCGCCGCCGCCGCGTCCTACCTGCACACGCTGCGTTTCGAGAGCGAGAGTGGCGTTCGCGATCGTGGCGGTCTCGCTCCGCATCTCGTCGACGCTCGCCGACACGGCGGTCCTGACACCGATCAAAGACAATACGCTCTACGCAGAGAGTGGCGCGTTGAGCAACGGCGCCGGCCAAGCGTTCTTCACCGGACGCAACGGTGTCGGCTCCATTCGACGCGCGGTCCTGGCCTTCGACCTGACCGCGATTCCCGCGGGCTCGTGGATCCATGCGGCCACGTTGAGATTGACTGTGAACGCTACCCCCGGCGGGGCGCAGATGGTCCGACTTCACCGACTGATCGCCGACTGGGGAGAAGGGTCGTCGGCCGCCCCGGGCGGAGAAGGTGCCGGGGCTGCAGCAACGACCGGCGACGCCACGTGGACATCGAGGTTCTTTCCGAGTGCGAGTTGGACGAGCGCCGGTGGCGATTACGTGGCCATCGCGAGCGCGGACATTCGTGTGGACACCGTCGGCGTCTACGATTGGTCCTCGACGGGCATGGTGGCCGACGTGCAGGACTGGCTCGACCAACGGGCTACGAACTTCGGCTGGATCCTCACGGGAGGGGAAGGTCCACCTCTGGCGACGTCGAAGCGCTACGCGTCCAGACACGACGTCGATCCGTCCCAGCGCCCGAAACTCATCGTGACCTACTGTCCGGACACGTGCGCCGGTCGCGTGCCCGACGGGATGACTCTCGAACGAGGCGAGGGGGACGCACTCACCTTGAGCTGGAATGCGTCCTGCGCCGCCAGCGACAGCGACTATGAGATCTACGAGGGAGCCATGGGCGATTTCGCGAGTCATCTGCCCATTGCCTGCTCCACGTCCGGAAGGACGACATGGACGCTGACCTCCACGGCGGGCGATCGGTACTACGTCGTCGTGCCCCGCAACGCGACGCGTGAGGGGTCCTACGGAGGACGAAGCGACGGAACGGAACGCCCGCCGAGCTCATCCGCCTGCCTGATTCAGTCCATTGCGCCCTGTGGCTCGTCCATGGAGTACCGAAAATGATCCCGACCCTGGTGTGGCACTTGACCTGCGCGATTGCTCTCGCCTCGCCGGCACCCGCACAGCCGACCGAGCTTCGGTTCGTTGTCGGAGATTGCGCTGGGCCGGATCTCGCCGACAACGACGGCGACGGCGTTTGCGACGAGGGCGACAACTGCCCGGCGGTGTTCAATCCCGATCAGGCGGACTTTGACCGTGACGGCATTGGGGAACTCTGCGACTATTGCGCGGGGCCGGGAAACAGTGACGAAGACCACGACGGAGTCTGTGATTCGGCCGATAACTGTCCGACCACGTTCAACCCGAATCAGCAAGACGCGGACGGGGATGGGGCGGCGGATGCCTGCGACAACTGCCCCACCGAGACCAACACCGACCAAACGGACGCCGATTCCAACGGGATCGGGGACGCTTGTGCGCTCTGTCCGTCGTCCGCGGATGACGATGGTGACAATATCTGCAACGATGCGGACAACTGCTCGGCCCTGCAAACTCAGAACCTGACGGATGGCGATGACGACGGGGTCGGCGATGCTTGCGACAATTGCGCCGCGGTGACCAACCCGGACCAAATCGATACGGACACCAACGGGATCGGCGACGCCTGCAGTCTGTGCCCCCACTACACGGACTGGGATGGCGACAACTTCTGTGACGAAAAGGACAATTGCCGCTACACGAGAAATCCGGATCAAGCGGACCGCGACCAAGATGGAATTGGAGATCTCTGCGACAACTGCCCCGCCGAAGCCAATCCGGACCAGGCGGACGCGGACTACAACGCTGTCGGCGACGTCTGCACGAACTGCGCCCCATTCGAGGACTACGACGGCGACCGCCATTGCGCACTCACTGACAATTGTCCGGACGTACCGAATCCCAGCCAGTCCGACGCGGACCGGGACGGCGTCGGGGACGCGTGCGACGTTTGTTACGGACCGGGGCCATCCGACGGCGACGGCGACCTGCTTTGCACCACCGCGGACAACTGTCCGAGCGTGCCCAATTCGGGTCAAGACGACGCGGACATTGACGGCGTAGGGGACGTGTGCGACGGCTGTCCAAGTCTCCCCGATCCCGCGCAACTCGACAACGATTACGACGGTATCGGGGACGCCTGTGACCCGGACGACGACAATGACGGAATCCGCGACGACTCGGACAATTGCAGGTTCGCGAGCAACCCGGGTCAAGAAGACGTGGACGGCGACGCGGTGGGTGAAGCTTGCGACAACTGCCTGGGGGTCCCGAATCCCGCTCAAGCGGACAACGACGACGATGGGATCGGAGACACGTGCGGCTACCCGGCGAGCTTTGCTCCAATGAAGGACAACACGATTTACGAAGAGAGCGCGTTGACGAGTAACGGTGCAGGGAGGCACCTCTTCACCGGTCGGATCGCACACGATCCCGGACCCGCCCGGCGCGCCGTGCTCGCATTCGACATCGCCGGTAACCTGCCCGCCGGATCACTCATCACCGTCGCCTGGGTGACCCTGAACATGAATCGCTCGACCTCTGGTCCCGGGCTTGTGGCGCTCCATCGTTTGACCGAGGATTGGGGCGAGGGAACTTCGGTGGGGCCCGGACCCGAAGGGCGCGGCGGGCCGGCCACGGCTAGTGACGCCACTTGGCTCTACCGCTTCTATCCGACCGTCTTTTGGACCGTGGCGGGCGGCACGTTCGATCCCACGGCGAGCGCGATCAGCCTGGTCGACTACGGCACCAACCGGTGGTCCTCGGCGAGTTTGGTGACCGACGTGCAGGGCTGGCTCGGCACCCCTGCGAGCAACTTCGGTTGGATCCTTCTCGGGCGTGAGGGAGACGGGCGATCCGCCAAGCGCTATGGATCGCGGAACAACCCGGATCCGACGAGCGTTCCGAAGCTCTCCCTTCGTCATTGCCCGATCGGCGACGGGGACTTCGACGACATCCGCGACGCATGCGACAACTGCCCGGAGGCCGCGAATCCCGCACAGGCCGACTCGGACGCAGACGGGAGAGGTG
>JANNRU010000014.1:0-2377 GCA_031401755.1 Acidobacteriota bacterium
CGCGCCGCTGATCTTCGCGCACGTGCTCGGCTCGTTCGAGTGTGAGCCGGGAACTCTGACGCGACCCAAGGTCAAGGTATTGCGCGAGATCGGGGTCACCCGACTGTCGCTCGGCGTCGAGAACTGGAACGATGCAATCCTGGAGGAGAACGGGCGCGCGCACGTCTCCAAGGAGATCCGCCGCGTCCTCCCGTGGATCGCCGAGGAGCGATTCGCGGTGGTCAATCTTGACCTGATCGCCGGAATGGTCGGGGAGACCTGGGACAGTTGGCGGGAGACCGTTCGTCTGACGCTGCTGGCGAGCCCGGAGATCGTGACCATCTACCAGCTCGAGTTGCCGCACAATACTCTTTACTCCCGCGACCTGAAACTCGACGACAAGTCGATCCCCGTCGCCGATTGGGCCACCAAGCGCGACTGGCACGGCTATGCGATCGAACAGTTCGAGGCTGCGGGCTACGCGGTGTCGAGCGCGTACACGCTCGTCCGGCGCGATGTGGCGACCAGTTTCCTGTATCGCGACGCGCTCTGGCACGGGGCCGATCTGATCGGCTGCGGCGTCTCCTCGTTTTCGCATCTTTCGGGTGTGCACTATCAGAATATCTCCGCCATCGACCGTTACATGGAATCCGTCGAGGGGGGGCAACTCCCACTCGAACGGGCGTTCGCTCCGACCGAGCTCGAGCGCATGACCCGCGAATGGATCCTGCAACTGAAATTCGGTCGGGTCGAACCCGAAGAGTTCATGAAGAAATTCGGCGTCGACGTGCGCGCCCTGTTCCGGCCGGCCCTGGAGCGCTTGGTTGCTAAGGGTTGGGTCGAGCCCGGCGAAGGACCGGTGCGGCTGACGCGCGAGGGTCTTCTGCGCGTCGATTCGTTCTTGCCGGAATTCTACGACTCCCGCTATCGAGGTGCGCGCTATACCTGAACCCCGGCTGTGGAAACGAGGAACAAAAAATGAACCGGATCAGTAATCGTACGTTCTTGTCGGCGATGCTCGTCGTATTGGCACTGTCCGTGGCACCCCCGTCCGGCGCGGGAGATTGGCCGCGTTGGCTCGGCCCGACCCAGGACGGTCGGGCCGTCGGCCTCGCCGTGCCTGCCGGGGAACCGGTCGCGTTCAGACTCGCATGGAAGAGAAAACTCGGAATCGGATACACCGGTATCGCGGTCGCCGGTTCGCGGGCGCTGACCATGTACGGCGACGGCAAGCGCGACTGGCTCGTCGCGTTGGACGCGCGGACCGGGGACGAAATCTGGCGCTACGAGATCGGCGAAGGCTACCCGTCGCTCGGTGGTTCGGAGGGCGGGCCGGCGAGCATGCCGGTGGTCGACGACGGCCTGGTCTTCGCTCTGGCCGCGGGTGGTGACCTGTTCGCAGTCAGCTTGGCCGAAGGCAAGCCGCTGTGGCGCCAGAATGTCGTCCAGACGCTCGGTGCGCGCAAGCCGAGCTTCGGTTTTTCGACCGTCCCGCTGGTCGTCGGTCCGGTGGTGTTCATTCAGGCCGGAGGCGACGCAGGCCGCGCGCTGGTCGGGCTCGATCGTCGAACCGGAAAGCTCTTGTGGAGCCTCGGCGAGGATCGCGTCGGCTATCAGTCTCCGATCGTTGCCGAGTTCGCGGGGCGCGAAATGATTCTCGCCGTCACCGATCGAAACGTTGTGGCGCTCGAGCCCCGGACGGGGGAACGGATCTGGGAGCACGCGCATGGCATCGAATCCGACGAGGGATCGGGAACGCCGGTGATGCTCGGCGGGGATCGATTCCTGCTCACTTCCAATGTCGGCTCGAAGGCATTCCAAGCGGTACACGACGCCGCGGGGTGGCGTGTGGCGGAGGTCTGGAACAGTTCCGACCTCAAGCGAAGCTTCGCCACCCCGGTCCTTCAGGACGGTAGGCTCTACGGCTTCGATGCCGACTTTCTGACGGCGGTGTCCGCAGAAACCGGCAAGAAAATTTGGAAATCTCGCCCACCGGGCGGGCGTGGGCTGATCCTGATCGATGGCCGGCTGTTCTTGTTGGCCAACGACGGTGCGATGGTTGCGGCGGCCGCGAGCCCGGAGGGTTACGAGGAGCAGGCGCGGCTTCCGGTGACGGATTCTGGGACCTACACCTATCCGAGTTTCGCGGACGGACGAATCTTTGTGCGCAACACGACCGAAATCGCCGCGGTCGAGATCGTTTCCGGCAGCGGCAAGGCCGCGCCGGCTGCGGCACTCGACCGACCGGCGCCGGCTAACGCATTCGAGCGATTCGTGCGCGAGGTCGAGACCTCGTCATCGAAAGGTCTCCTCATCGACGAGTTCATGCGGCAGCAGCCGGCGTTTCCGATCGTCGAGGACGATCGCTTCGTGCATTTCGTCTATCGCGGCCGCGCGC
>JANNRU010000015.1:0-6996 GCA_031401755.1 Acidobacteriota bacterium
ATAGACATCCTCCGAATTTCGGGTATTCTTCGATCGGCAGCGGGACGGGATCGATCGAATGAAACCAACGAGCAACAGGAGGGGGAGGCTGGAGGCGGTGGCGATCGCCGTGCTGATCGGCACGGTATCGCTCGGGGCCAAGGTCAAGAAGCCTCCCGCGCCCCGGAACCTGATCCTGATCTCGATCGACACGCTGCGGGCCGACCACCTCGGATGCTACGGCCATCCTCGGCCGACCTCGCCGGCGATCGACGCGATCGCAGCGCAGGGCGTGGTCTTCGATGATGCCTCGGCTACCTCGCCCTGGACGAAGCCTTCCCATGCCTCGCTCCTGACCGGCCTGTATCCGAGCGGCAGCGGCGTCGTCGCGATGAACAGCGTTCTGGCGGCGGACGTGGTGCCGCTCGCCGAGCACCTCGGCCGGAATGGCTTCCACACCGGCGCCGTCGTCAACTCTTCCTATCTCACGAACGGGGGACTCGAGCGGGGCTTTCGCGACTTCCAGTCGATCGATCACGTTCAGGGCCGTCGCGAGGGCTCGCGCGTCACGGAGGCCGCGATCGCCTGGCTCGGACGGCGTCTTCCCGGGAAGTTCTTCGCGTTTTTCCACTACATGGACGTGCACAGCGACTACGCATCGCTCCCGCGCTACGAGCAGATGTTTGCCGAGCCGTACGACGGCCCGGCGACCGGGGCGACGAGCCAGCTCTACCAGGTTGCAGAAGGGCGCCTGCTGCTCGCCGCGAAAGATGTGCGGCATCTCGAGAATCTCTACGACGCGAGCATCCGGCAGGTCGACGACGAGCTGGGCCGCCTGTTCGCGTACCTCGGCGAGCACGGCCTGCTGGACACGAGCCTCGTCGTGATCCTGTCCGATCACGGCGAGGAGTTCCTGGAGCACGGCAGCGTGCTCCACGGCAAGTCGCAGTTCCAGGAAGTCGTGCGAATCCCGCTGATCGTCCGGGGGCCCGGGGTTCCGCAAGGCACCCGCGTTCGGACGCCGGTCTCGCTGGTCGACGTGATGCCCACCTGTACTGCGCTGCTCGGGGTCCCGGTGCCCGCCGGCCTCGATGGCATCCGCCTGCAGCCGTTCTGGGAGCGCCCCGCGGCCCGCTCTCCGGAGCGCCTGCTCTACTTCGAAGCCGATGTTACCTTTCCGCCTCCCGGGCCGGGTCCCGTCCCGGTCGGTCCGTTCCGCGCCGTGCGCAACGAGCGGTTCAAGCTGCACCTCGACACGCGGACGAAGCAGACGCTGCTGTTCGACCTCGCCGCGGACCCGGGCGAGCGCAGGGACGCGGCGCGCGAGCATCCCGAGCTCGCCGGTGCGCTCCGCGCGCGGCTCGAGCAGTTCCTCGGCCGCCAGGGCGCGGACGCGGGCGTCCGCACGCTGACCGAAGACGAGCTCGAGCGGCTGCGGTCGCTCGGATACGTCCAATGAGCTGGATCGCCGCCATCCTGGCCGTCGCCGCGGTCGCCACCCCGCCTTCGGTCGCGCCCGTCGATCTCGACGGCGTGGCGATCGACCCGTTCGCCGAGCGCGCGGAGCTCTCCGTGTTCGTGTTCGTCCGCACGGACTGTCCGATCGCGAACCGCTACGCGCCCGAGCTGCGCCGGCTGCATGAAGCGTTCGCCTCCCGGAACGTCGCGTTCTGGCTGGTCTATCCCGATCCGCAAGAGACGCCGGCGGCGATCCGCGCACACCTGGCCGAGTACGCTCATCCCGGCCGCGTCCTGCGCGACCCCGGGCATCGCCTCGTCGAGGGGACCGGCGTCACGGTCACACCGGAGGTCGCCGTCTTCCGCGGCCGCGACCGGATGATCTACCGCGGGCGCATCGACGACCGGTACGGCGATCTGGGCCGCGCCCGCCCGGCTGCGGCCACGCACGATCTCGAGCAGGCGCTCGCCGCGGCGCTTGCGGGCAAGCCCGCACCGCAGCGGACGACGCGCGCGGTCGGGTGTTTCATCTCCGATCTGAAATGAACGCCGCGACGCTGCTGCTCCTGGCGGCGGCGGCCGCGTCCCCCGATCCAACCGGCCCCGTGACGTTCAACGAGCACGTCGCGCCCATCCTGTTCGCGAACTGCGCCCCGTGCCACCGGCCGCACGGATCTGCGCCGTTCGCTCTGCTCGGATTCGAGGACGCTCGAAAGCGCGCGAAGCAAATCGCGAAGGTGACGCGCAGCCGCTACATGCCGCCATGGCTCCCGCTCGCCGGATACGGCGAGTTCGCCGGCGAGCGCCGCCTCGAAGATTCGGAGATCGCGTTGCTCCAGCGCTGGGCCGCCGAGGGGCCGATCGAGGGCGATCCCGCCGCGCTGCCGCCGGCGCCGATCTGGAACTCGGGATGGCAGCTCGGCGAGCCCGATCTGGTCGTCAAGATGCCGCAGGCGTATTCGCTTCCCGCGGGCGGTGCTGACGTCTATCGTAACTTCGTCATTCCCGCGCCTGCCGGTCCCGCGCGTTGGGTCGAGGCGGTCGAGATCGTGCCGTCGAGCCCGCGCGTCGTGCACCACGCGCGCCTACTCGTCGACCGCACGCCGGCGTCGCGCCAGGTCGATGCGCTCGACGCGCAGCCCGGATTCGAGGGGATGGAGGCCGGGACCGCCGAGAGCCCGGACGGGATCCTTGTCGGCTGGACGCCGGGCAAGGTATCGCTGCCGCCGGTCGAGGGGATCGCCTGGCGCCTGGACTCCGGCACCGACATTGTCCTGCAACTCCATTTCGTGCCGTCGGGGAAACCCGAGCAGGTCGAGGTGCAGATCGGGTTGCACTGCGCCGCGAAGCCGCCGGCGTTGCACCCCGTGGCGCTCCTGCTCGGCTCGCGCTCGATCGACATCCCGGCGGGTGCCAACGACTATCACATCACGGACCAGTACCAGCTGCCGGTCGCCGTCGCGGCGTACGGCATCTATCCCCACGCGCACTATCTTGGAAGGGCGATGCAAGTCTACGCGACGCTTCCCGACGAATCGCAGCGCTGGCTGCTGCGCATCGGCGACTGGGACTTCAACTGGCAGGACGAGTACCGGTACGTGAAGCCCGTGCCGCTGCCGCGCGGGTCCACGTTGCACATGGACTACAGTTACGACAACTCGCCGGAGAATCTGCGGAACCCGAGCCTCCCGCCGCGCCGCGTGACCTACGGAGGACGAACGACGGACGAGATGGCCGAGTTGATGCTGCAGGTCGTGCCGCAGAACGACCGCGACCGCGAGCTGCTGCTGCGCGATCTCGAGCGCCACAAAGTGGAGAAGGCGATCGCTTATCGCAAAGAGCGCATCGCCAGCGATCCGCGCGATCATCGCTCCCTGGCCGCACTCGGCGCGACCTACCTGCACATCGGCCGGACGAGCGAGGCGATTCCCTACCTGGAGCAGTCGCTACGCCTCGCCCCCGGGGACGCCGTCGTGCGCAACAACCTGGCGTTCGCCCTGCGTGCCGAGGGGCGCCCGGAAGAGGCAATCGCCCAGTACCGCCAGGCGCTCGAGATCGACCCGCAGCTTGGCGCGGCGCATTACGAGTTGGGAAAGCTGCTCCTGTCGCGCGGGGCGGCCCGCGACGCGCTCTCGCACCTCGACCGTGCGGTGCAACTCGAGCCGGCCTCCGCGGAAGCTCATGCGGCGCTCGCCGAGGCACTGGCGCGCGCCGGCCGAAAAGACGAAGCCGCCCGGGAGCGCGAGGAAGCCTCGCGCCTCGATCAGCATCCCCCGTGAGCGACAGCCACGAGCGCGCGGGTCGCGCACCGACGGACTAACGACCTTGGGAGCCCCGCTGTTCGCCGAACTCGTAGACGTCGATGAGATCGCGAACGATGTAGTAGATGAGGACGACGGCGATCACCAGGAACGCTGCAACGATCAAGGTTCGCGCTCGACTCTTCGTCATCGCCTTCGTGTCTTATCAACCCACTGCATGGTAACAAGGCCCGCACCTCGGCCGGGGATATCGACGTTACGGATGCAACCCGACGTCGGGATCACGAGTCGGCGGATGGGGTCCGGTAATGAACGCGCGGCAAAAGCAGATCTGGCTGACCGAGTTCCAACTCAACGGATTCGTGGTGCTACCCCGATTCCTGCCGCTCGAGTTCGTCGAGGCGATGCGCGACGAGTTGCTCCCGCTCCTCGAATCCGAACAGGCAAAAGCGGAGCAGAACGACTGGGGCCAGGGCCGAGCCCGCGGACGGCTCTCGCTGCACATCGCGCCCTACGCCGACATGCTCAAGGGAGCGCTCGCTGACGCACGATATCGCGCCAACCCGGTCATCGAGGATCTGGTCGACACGATCCTCGGGCAGGGACAGTGGAAGCGCGGATGGACGGTGGTCGAGGCCGTCTGGCGCGGCGCGGCGCACATGTCGTGGCACTCGGACCAGAAACTCGAGGAAACGCCGGACATCGACGCGCCCCACCAGCCGCTCCGACTGACCGATAACATCCCGCGGGTCGACTTCACCCGCACGGTGATCGCAATCGAGCGTCACCGTCGGGAAAACGGCCGCCCTCCCGCGGCGCTCGCGGACCTCGTACCGCGCGAGTTGCCGGAGCTACCGGTCGATCCCGTGACCGGCCGAGATTTTCGCTACGAGACCGACGGCATCGGGTGGCGGGTCCGGAGTGAGGCGGACGTGTCCTCCATGGCCAGCGCTAACCTTCCCGATCCCGTGCTCGACTGGGCGAGGCCGTGGGAGAAGCTCGCCGCGGACCGCTAGTCCCTACTCCGAGCCGGCCTTGCTTGACCGAGCGAGCGCACGTTCCGCGCGACTCCGGACGTGCTCGTACTCGTGCGTCATCAACTCACGCAAGACCGGCTCGGCGATCCCTTGGTTCGCCGGATCGCACCGAGCGAGTCCCTCGGCACCCTCCAGGCGCAGCCAGACGTTTGTCGAGTCCAATGCCTTCGTGAAAATCTCGATGACCCGCGGCGACGCCACGCCGTCCAGACGTTGAAGCCGGGTCGCCGCAGTGATCCCGCTCGGCGTCTCCAGCCACTTCATCAGGAGCGGACGCGCTTGCTCGAGCGCCGGGGTCCCGAGATCGTCGAGAACTCGAAGTAACCAGTGCCCGCCGCCGAGACCCGAATCGCCGAGGGCCTCGACCATGACGGGCACTGCGGCAAGCCCGATTGCGCGCAACCCCTCCTGAGCGGTGGGATGAGGGCACATGCCCCCGCTCTGAAGCTGGAGCGACTCGACCAGGATCGGCGCGACGTCCGCTGCATCAGGTCCCGCAATCCGCGCCAGCGCTTCGGCCGCGGTCGCGCGTAGCGAAGGATCGTCGAGCAGGCGTCGCAGCTCCGCGACGGCCGCCCTTGGTTCCGCGCCGCCGACGAGGCCGAGCGCGGCGATCACCGCTTCCTTTGCTTCACCTTGTTCCAGCGCCAGGCGCTCAACGAGCTTCGCTCCAGCAGCCTCGGCCTCGCGGCCCAATCGAGCAAGCCCCCACGCCGCCTCGCGACGCGCGAGGGCGTTGTCGTATTCGAGCGCTCTCGTCAACACGGGTACCGCCGGCGCGCCGATCATTCCCAGTACTTGACCGGCATTGCCGCGAATCCCGTCATCGCCGAGGGCGACGGCCATCGCCTCGAGCGCGGCGCTCGTCGGCGGTTGAATCCCACCGAGCGCGGTGATTGCGCGCCGGCGCACGCTGACGTCCGGATTGCGCAGCAATCCGATCAGTGGTTCGACTGCCGGCGCCCCGAGGAAGGAGATATCCTCGTAGGCCCGGTTCGGGCAGGTGCCCCAAGGACCTTCCGGCTGCCGCATCAGATCGATCAACACGGGAATCACCTCCGTCGCGTGCTCCTCACCGAGATGGGCGAGTAGCCGCGCGGCGGGGCATCGCAGGCTCGGCACTTCGAGGAGTCGAACGAGCGTCGGCGCGGCCTCGCGAGCGACGGCGGGACGGAACCGTGTAAGGACCTCGATCACCTCGAGTTGGTTGTCGGGTGTGTCCTGCCGCAAGATCGACAGCAACCCGGAGAGCGCCGGTGCACCGTCGTCCTTCATGTACCCCAACGCCCGCGCCGCGTTCCTGCGAACGCGCGGGTCACCATCGGTCAGCGCCACCCGAAGCGCGACCAGGGTCTGGTCGGGCCGACTCGCGAGCGCCAAGGCGGCGGCGTTCGATGCGTACTCATCGGGATCGCCGAGCCGCCGGACGAGGGCGGCCACGGTGGGCTCTCCTGCGACCCCGATGAGTCGCAGCGTGAATGCAGCCTGCATCCGCACCCCTGCCTCGGGATCGTCCAGTGACCGGACCAGGCGAGAGGCGGCGCCTTTCGCGGCCACGCCGATCCAGCCCAGGACTTGAATCGCGGCCTCGCGTGCCTTCCAGTTCTCGCACTCGACGCCCGCGAGCAAATCGTCGACGGCGTTTGCAGCACCGTCGAAGAGCGGCGGCAGCAAGAGCGAGTGCTGCCGGTGGCCCGGCGCCTCGAACTGGGACTTGCGGACCACGATTACGGACAAGACCAGACCGGCATGGGCGCGCAGCACGCTCCGCGATTCCGCTTCGATGGGTCGGTCGGGGCTCTGGAGGTCAGCAATCCAGGCGTCGAGCGATCGGCCCTGGACCGTGGGCTCGACTACACCCTCGCAGATGCCGGCGTGGGCCTGCATTGGGAGCACGACGAACAGGGCGAGCGCGGCGGATCGTCGCATCGGTGGCTCCTCGTTCTCGATTGTACGGCGAGCGGGGGCGAGTACTGGGGCATGGACCAGGGTGCTGCTGTGAGATGACCGCGGGGCTTGACTCGAGACCGAGGTTTGTGATGGGATCGATAACGACTCGATGACAGATTCACGAGTCAGGAGGATCCCGATGCGACGAAGGATTCGAGGAACGGCACTGGCGTGTCGGGTCGCGCTCATCACGGTTGGCGTGGTGACCATGCTGGCCACCGGTGAGACCTCTGCCGCCCGGGGCGGGAACGGAGGCGGCGGGGGCGGCGGCGGGAGTCAGTGCCCACGCACCGGAATCGCCTGCGCCGATG
>JANNRU010000016.1:0-13031 GCA_031401755.1 Acidobacteriota bacterium
CCTCACCGCCGCATTCGGTCGACACGAGCAGAGACGGACCGCTAGGCAGCCGGAACTGGGCGACCTCGATGTCGCGTTGCGCCGGGGAGAGATCTTCGTGAAACACGCCCGTGCGAAGTTGCGCAAGCCGACTCAGTTCGGCGCGTACATGCTCGAGCACGGCGCGCTCGGCGACGAAAATCAGCGTCTTGTCACCGGTTCGGCGCCAGAGCGGCGCTTCACGCGCTAGCCACGCCAGGCGAGGGTCGGAGAACGCTGCCTTACCGGACAACTCGCGCAGATCGATTTCGTTGCGGGCAAGCAGACCGTCGAGCGCGACGCCCGAGGCGAGCGCGGCGCGCAGCTTGCGCAACTTTTCGTGGGTTGCGACCGCGTGGGGTGTCGGCAGCGCACGGACGGCCCGTTCGAGGGCGATCGCGTCCTGATCTTCGGGAAGATCTATCGGGAACGCCACGCGTGGCGGAAGGCCGCCGACGTCGACGCGGCGCGTCGCACTCGTGCACGGGGGCAGTGGCTCGCCGCGCGTGAGCAACTCGTCAAACGACGTTTCTTCAGGGAACTCCGCAGGCCGCAGGAGTTGCAGGAGGCGGAAGAACCCGTGTGCGTTTTCCTCCAGCGGGGTCGCGGTCAGCAGCAGGACATGGCGGCCGAGATCGGCGATCGGTCGAATCGCCCGATATTCGAGGTTACCCGGGTGGCCGGCGGGACGACGGAGGTGATGCGCTTCGTCGACGATCAACAGATCGATACCGGCGATCCGGGCTTGTTCGACTAGGTGAGGACGGTCGCGCAGGAAATCGAGTCCGACTACGACTTGACGATAGACGTCGAAAGGGTTGAATCCGGGACCATGATCACGCACGACATCGGCGAGCCGGGCGTCGTCGAGCAGGACGAAGACCTGGTGGTACTTACGCCAAAGCTCTCCGAGCCACTGCACGACGAGGGTTTCGGGGGCGACGACGAGCGTACGTTCGGCGCGACCTGTGCGCACGAGGTGGTTCAATATCAGACAGGCCTCGACCGTCTTGCCGAGCCCGACCTCGTCGGCCAGAAGCCAGCGCACCGGATCGCTGAGCGTGGCCCGCTCGGCGACGTAGAGCTGGTGCGGAAAGAGCCGGATGCGCCCGCCGAGGAACGACCCTAGACCTTCGGCCTCGCGCAAGACGCCCAAGCGCAGACAGGCCAGCCGAATCGCGAAGGCCGGCAGGTCGTCGAGGTGGCCTTCGGCGAGGCGTTCGACGAGGGTCTCGCCGGATGGCGCCGGCCAGAGTTGGTGCTCGTCGACCTCGCGGCCATCGGCGAGTTGAACGCGGCCGGGAGTCGGAATCGACTCCACCGCGACCGTCTCCCCCGCGGGTCCAAGCCGGGCCAGAAAACCGACAGCCGGCGCGAATGGCCGTAGGGCCTCTGAATCGGCGGCCAAGCGCAGAGTCGTCGCGGCGGCGGGGAATTCGACCACCACCGTTCGCGATTCGACCGCGCGCACTAGCCCCGGGCCGAGTTCGCGGTTGAAACGATGGGTCAGACGATCGCCGGTCTTCCAGTCCATCGGCGGGCGAGCGGGGATCTCCCCGCGGAATGTGCCGGCAGCGACCGGTGAACGCGGATGCGTGTCACGGCCCGGGGATGCCGGGTACCGGGAGTTTGAGCCGTTGAAGCTCGGCGTTGATCAGTACGGAGAACGCCTCGAACGGTTGCGCACCGCCCAAGAAGCGGCCGTTGACGAAGAACGCCGGCGTTCCAAGGACTCCGAGTGTCTTTGACTCCGCCAAATCTGCGTCGACCGCCGCCTTGAACTTCTGGGAATCCAGCGCCGCGTTGAACTGGGTCGTATCGAGCCCCAGCTCGCGCGCGTAGCGCTTGAGATCGTCAGGCTTCAGCGCGCGCTGGTTATCGAATAATTTGTCGTGGTACTGCCAGAACTTGCCCTGCTCCGCGGCGGCGAGCGACGCTTGTGCGGCGAGCGGCGCGTTCGGGTGCATCGCCAACGGCAGGTTCTTCCAGGCGATTCGAACCTGGTCGCCGTAGACTTGGCGGATTCGATCCATCGTCGGATTGACGCGGCCGCAGAACGGGCACTCGAAATCCGAAAACGCCACGATCGTGATCGGCGCCGCGGCCGGCCCCTTGGACGGCGCGCCTTCGGAGCGTACAACGTGGACCACGCTGGGGTCGGGTCCCTGGCGTTTCTGAGCGGCTGCGGCCGGGGGAGGCGCGGCGGGCCGTTGCTGCTGGATGTTCGAAACCGTCGAGTTGAGCCGCGAGAGCGCTATCGACATGTCGTCGCGCATCCCGCGCAATTGAATCCAAGAAAAAAGGTTGACCGCGAGCAGCGCCGCCACGGCGATAAAGGTCGCCGTTTGCAGCGTCTTCGCCGTTCCGCTGGAATCTTGCGCCATGGTCTCTTCCTCCGGCCGGATGGCCCACGGGCCACAAACTAGGGCAGACCGGCCGATTCAGCCAGTCTCGGCCCCTCGGTCTACCGCTCAGGCGGTCGGCGTCAGACGCGCTAGGCCGCTCCAGGTCTGGGGATCCATCGCTTGGAGGCAGAGGAGGTAGAGTCGGACCTCTTCGCGCGGAAATGCACCAAGCAGCCGGTCTACCGCCGTGGCGAGCCGTGTGTCCTCCGGCACCGACGGTTCGTAGGAATCGGGCACGAGGCCGTTTTCGTGAGGGATGTCCAGTGAATCGAGGAAGGCACCGAGCATCGCCCGACGATCCACGAGGTGCAGCGCCATTAGTAAAGAATAAGCCAGAGACTCGTCGGGCTGGACTGCGCGTAGCAGGTAGTCCACGCGGCGCTCGACCGGCAGCTGGCGCACGGCGGACTCGCGAAAACGGATCGCTCCGGCGATCGCCCGGTCCGCCTCACGCTTACCGGTGCCGCTGTCCCACTCCGGGGAATAGAGGCAGCGCGCCGCCGCCTCGCGTGAGGAGCGATCACATTCCGCCCAGACGGAAGCCGGGGTGAGCTTCGTCGTCTTTTCGTCGGTCAATGCCATGGTGTCGACACCCTGCAGTCCCGCTTGTGACACTACGCGGGCCACCGGTATCCTAGCAGCCGCGCCACGGGAGCGAGGGTAACAAGAAAGATGAGCGAAGGAACTCGGCCGAAAGCCTCGATGACCGCGTTTGCCCCGGCGACTGTCGCCAACGTCGCGGTCGGCTTCGACATTCTTGGATTCGCGATCTCCGGCGCAGGAGATCGCGCGACCGTGACTCGTGAGCCCGGCGATCGGGACGTCCGTATCGAATCGATCGAGGGGGTCGTCCGCGATCTCCCCCTCGATCCGACACGGAATACCGCGACCGTCGCGTTGCAAGCGTTGCTCGACGATCGGGGACTGGCAGGAAAGTTTTCGATCCAACTGCACAAGGGAATCCCGCTCGGCTCCGGCATGGGGGGCTCGGCCGCGTCGGCCGTCGCCGCCGTCGTCGCCGCGAACGCGCTCCTGGATCGGCCGCTCGCGCGCGAAGAGCTCCTGCCTTACGCCGTCCTCGGCGAACGGGCGGCGAGTGGCGCGTCTCACGCCGACAATGCTGCCCCGTGCCTTCTGGGCGGGCTGAGCGCGGTGGTCAGTCACGATCCTCTCGACGTCGTCTCGATCCCGCTCCCTGAGACGGTGATTGCCGTCGTCGTGCGTCCGCACCTGGCGATCGAGACCCGCGCCGCGCGCGCGGCGCTGCCACGGGAGATCCCGCTCGATCGCCACGTGGCGCAAGCGATGGCGCTCGCCGGGTTTCTGGCCGGCTGCTTCCAGGGGGACCTGGCGCGCATCGGGCGATCGATGCGCGACCTGATCGCCGAGCCGGCCCGCGCGACATTGATCCCCGGCTTCGAACGGGCGAGAATCGCGGCGCTCGAGCGGGGCGCGATCGGGTTCGCTATCGCCGGAAGCGGGCCCAGTGTGTTCGCCTGGGCCGCGTCTCCCTGGGCCGCACGCGAGATCGAGTCCGCGATTCGGGCCGTCTTTGCGGAGGCCGGTGTCGGGTCGGACGGGATCGTCGGGCCGATCGAGCGCAAGGGTGCGCGAGTGCTCGAGGGAGGGCGTGAGCCGGCCGTGTGACCGGCCTGGCGCGGGCTTCTGCTACAAGTGCTCCGTGCGCTACGTCAGCACGCGCGGGGCGGCACCCCCAGTCGGCGCCTCGGAGGCGATCCTGCAAGGGCTCGCACCCGACGGCGGGCTCTACGTGCCGCGACCCTTTCCGACGCTCGACCCGGCAGCGTTAAAGGGCGGGAAGAGCTTCGCGGGGATCGCTGCCGAGTTTCTGAGTCCGTTTGTCGCCGGCGACCCGCTCAGCGAGACGCTCGATACGATCGTCCGGGAATCGTTCGACTTTCCGCTACCGCTCGTAGATCTCGAGCCGGGGACGGCGCTGCTCGAATTGTTCCACGGACCGACCGCGGCGTTCAAGGATGTCGGAGCGCGCTTTCTCGCGGCTAGCTTCGAGCGGATCCTTGCGCGCGAGCGGCCCGAGCGCAGGAAACGCCTCACCGTGCTCGTCGCCACCTCCGGAGACACGGGGGCCGCGGTCGCCGCAGCCTGCCACCGCCGGCAGGGGATCGAAGTCGGTGTGCTGTTCCCCGACGGCGGTGTCTCCCCGCGCCAGGAGCACCAACTGACATGCTGGGACGACAACGTCCGCAGCTTCGCGGTGCGCGGGACGTTCGACGACTGTCAGGCCCTAGTCAAGGAAGCGTTCACGAGTTCGGCCTGGCGCGGCCGTGGGTATCTCAGCTCAGCGAACAGCATCAACGTCGGTCGTCTGCTTCCGCAGGCGGCCTACTACGCGGCGGCTTCGGTCTGGTACCACGAACGTCACGCCGCGACACCCGGTTTCGTGATCCCGTCGGGCAATGTCGGTAACGCGATCGGCTGTTTCTGGGCCAAGCGTTGCGGCTATCCGATCGGGGAGATCGTGATGGCAACGAACGCGAACCGTGTCGTTCCCGACTGGTTCGAGACGGGGGCCTGGCGGCCTCGTCCGTCGTGCCCGACGCTGGCCAACGCGATGGACGTCGGCAATCCGAGCAACATGGAACGATTATTCGATCTTTACCCGGATCGCGAGGAACTGCTGGAGATCGCGCGGTCCTTCTCCGTCGACGACGACTCGATCCGCCGAACCATCGCGGATGCTCCCGGGCGCTGGGGACAGATTCCCTGCCCGCACACGGCGACCGCGTTTCACGTCCGCGAGCGACTCCAGACACCCCATTGGATCGTGGTCGCGACGGCGCATCCGGCCAAGTTCGAAGCGATCGTCGAGCCGCTGGTAGGCCACCCGGTCGAGGTCCCGGCGTCGTTGGGCGCGCTGCTGGCGCGCCCTACCCGTACGCGCTGCATCGAGCCGCGCCTGGCCGAGGTCGAGCGCTGCTGGGAGTCGTGATTACCGGCAGGCCATGAACAAGAGGACCTCGCGTCCGCCCTTGCGGTACTCGACGTGGTCGGTGAGTTCCCGCATCAAGAGCAGGCCGCGACCGTGGTGCAGTCGCATCCGATCCACGTTGCGCGGATCGGGGACGGTGCCCGGATCGAAACCTGGGCCGTGATCGCGAACCACGACCACGACGCCGCCGTTGGGTTCGCCGTAGCTCCTGAGCAGGACGTGGCTCGAGGGATCCCGACCCGAACCGTGGATCATCGCGTTGGCCAGGGCTTCGCGAAGGGCGATCGCCAGATCGGTTCGCCTCGATTCGTCGAACCCCGACGCGCGCGCCATCTCGAGTACGCGACGAACGCCGATCTCCAGGGAGCGCTGAGTGCAGGGCAGCGCCAAGCGCAGCCGAAAGCGGTATCGTCGAGGATCGAGCGCCTCGCTTGGCCGCTCCTTCCGCTGCGGCGTTCCCGACTCGGAATTCACTCGCTTCGTCCCCCGGTCCGTCGCTGCGCATGACGATCCAAGACTATACGCCGGGTCGCGGGGCCGTGGTCGGGATCGAACCGGAAAAGTTGTTGGCGGCGGGCAGCGTCCAGCGGTAGGGCACGAGGTCGGGATTCGAAAGGATACGGCCGACCACCCTCTCGGCGTCGGGGATCGACAGCACCAACCCCCCGTCGTCCGAAGGTGCGACCTCGATCGATTGACCGGTCAGGGGATCCGGACCGGCCGCCGCGGCGAATTCGGCGAGTTCTGCGGGGTAATGGCCTTCGGCAACGGCTCCCGCCCGCGCGGCGAGAGCGATCTTGGCCAGTTGCCGCAGGGATGACACAGCGGCCACCCGTCCGGTGGCACTTCGTAGGTTGAGGAGTGCGGGTCGCTCGGCGCCCTCATCGCTCGCGGCGGGCACGTTCGGCGGGTCATCGACGACGGATCCGACGAACGGGCGATCGGCATCCGGGGCGAGCGAGGCCAGAAGATCGAGAGCGCTCGCGCGGTCCCGACCGGCGGCGAGCCGACAACGCCAACCCTCGATCAGTCCCCGGTCGGTTCGAGCACAATCGAACTCCCGCAGCCGCGTCGCCTCCAGACCGAGACTCCAGCGGAGTCGCAGTTCGGGATCGGTATCGACTTCGGCCGAGGCCAAGCGCTCCAGTGTAACCGCGTCAATCATCTTTCCGCTGGCCAGGTCATGGACGACCGCCAGTTGCAGGCGTTCCACGGCGAGGCTGCCCAGCACGGCGAGTACGTCGCGCTCCGCGGCGAGCACCTCGGCTAGGCGACCGAGGATTTCGACCGCGGTCGCAGAATCCGATGCGCGCTGTTCGAATGCGGCCAGTCGACCCGCGACCGCGACGAGCTTGGCCGCCTCGATCATGCGGACCGTTCGGCGCTGCCCTTCGGCTCCGCCGGAGTCCCAGTCGATGCCGAGCCGGCCGCTGTCAAAGTCGAGCGAATGGCGAAGCAGTTTGAGTGCTTCGATGTTGACCCCGATCGCGGAGCGTGCGGCCAGACGTTCCTGTTCGTCCCAGGTCGTCGCGGGGCGCCCGGCCAGCTCCAGAGTCTCGCGCCGGTCGCTCAAGTCGATATCCTGGGCCCCTCGTTGCAGCCAGGTCGCCGAATTGTCCTCGGCTCCGACCAGCGGCTCGTCGTCGGCGGGGATCGCCGGTGTCGCCACGCGCTCGGCGAATCGGCGCTCAGCCGCGCTCAGCGCGAGTCGGCCCTGAAACACCCAAGCCATCACGGCGACCACTGCGAGCGCGGCCAGCGCCGCGACGGCGACCGCCAGTCGCCTTCTGAGTCGTGGGGCTGTACCCATGTCGTTCGTCCACCTCCGTGCCGAATCTAGGTCGTCGGACGGCCGCCGGGAAGCCCAAACGAGTCCCGAAGCGCCGCCCGCATGGAAAGCCCCCCGACGGGGAACTAACATATCGGACGAGCACTAGGTCTACATCCTTCGGAAAGGATCGGATCCTCATGAGCGCAGCTCCCGTTTCTCGAGGCTCCGCCGGTGAGCGCGAATCTCTTCGTGTCGCCGAGGCTGCGCGGGAGACCGAGTGGCGCCAGCCCAGCTTCCTTCGCGAGCTGTTCCTGGGCGATTTCAGGATGGACCTGATCGACCCGTTTCCCGCGGTCGACACGCCGCGTCCCGAGTTTCGCGAGTTCTACCGACGTCTGTCGCGTTTTCTCGCCGACCAAGTCGACGCCGCCGCGATCGACGCTTCGGGGGAGTACCCGGCGCACGTCGTCGACGGTTTGAAGCGGATGGGCGCGTTCGGCATGAAAGTGCCGGCGGAGTACGGGGGCCTCGGCTTCACGCAGGCGGAGTATTCCGAGATCATGGAACTTCTCGGTACCGTCGACGGGAGCCTATCGGCGCTCTTGTCGGCTCACCAATCGATCGGCGTCCCGCAACCGCTGAAATTGTTCGGTTCGGACGAGCTCAAGAAGAAATATCTCCCGCGCTGCGCAGCCGGCGCGATCTCGGCGTTTGCGTTGACCGAATCCGGAGTGGGCTCCGATCCCGCTCGTCTGACCACCACGGCAGAGCGAACCCCTGACGGCACCGAGTACGTCATCAACGGCGAGAAGCTCTGGTGCACAAACGGGACGATTGCCGAGTTGCTGGTGGTCATGGCGCATGACCCGCAAACGAAGAAAATCAGTGCGTTCGTCGTCGAGACCACCTGGCCCGGTGTTCGGGTCGAGCACCGCTGCCGTTTCATGGGACTGCGCGCGCTGGCCAACGGGACGATCTCGTTCACCAACGTCCGCGTCCCGGTCGAGAACTTGATCGGGCGCGAAGGCCAGGGGCTAAAGATTGCGCTGGTCACGCTGAACACCGGTCGACTCAGTCTTCCCGCGGGTGCTGTCGGTGCGGCCAAGGTCTGTCTCGAGATCTGTCGCCAATGGTCCGCAGAGCGCGAGCAGTGGGGGCAACCGATCGGGCGGCACGAGGCGATCACGCACAAGCTCGCCGACATTGCAGCCTCGACTTACGCCATGGAATCAGTCTCCGAGTTGGCGAGCGCCATGGCCGATCGTGGGGGATACGACATCCGCCTCGAAGCCGCTGCGGCGAAGGAATGGAACTCGACGATGGGCTGGTGGATCATCGACGAGACGATGCAGATCCGTGGCGGGCGCGGCTACGAGACCGAGCTCTCCTTGGCCGCCCGCGGCGAACGACCGATCGGCGTCGAACGCATCATGCGCGACTCACGGATCAACCGGATCTTCGAGGGCTCGAGCGAGATCATGCACCTGTTCATGGCTCGCGAGGCCGTGGATCGGCACCTGACCGTCGCCGGCAAGCTCGTCGATCCGGACGCAACAGCCGGGGCCAAGCTGGGAGCGCTTCCAGGCATCGTCGCCTTCTACGCTACCTGGTACCCGACGCGCTGGCTGGGGTGGGGTCGCTGGCCACGCTACGCGGGGTATGGTTCGCTGGCCCCGCATCTGCGTTTCATCGATCGAGCCTCGCGGAAGCTGGCTCGCGAGACTTTTCACGGAATGGTCGTCTACGGACCGAAACTCCAACATCGGCAGGGTTTCCTCTTCCGGCTGGTCGACGTGGCCAACGAGTTGTTCGCAATGGCGGCCTCGATCTCCCGGGCGCACGCGGCGACACGCGGCCGCGCTGCCGAGGCCGAGAGCGCAGGCGAATTGGCCGATCTCTTCTGCCGCAACGCGCGTCGAAGGGTCCAGCAGTCGTTCCGCGGGTTGTGGCACAACGACGACGGTTTCAAGCGCGGAGTCGGCCTGGCCACACTCGAAGGGCAGCACGCTTGGCTCGAGGTCGAGCACGAGAGCGAGGTCGGTGAACCCGAAGCGGCGGCGGCGCGGCGCTAGGCCTCGTTTCTCCTCCCGATCAGCGCTCGCGCGTCGACACGCCGAGCACGGGTTTGACCGAGACATCGGAGAGACTCGGTGCCTCCGGAGCGCGCAGACGAATCGCCAACGACTCCGCTTGCCGGCTGAAATCGATCGATTCCGCGAGCAGGCGCATCGCTTCCTGGTCCGCGTGGAAACCCCGTGAGTTCTCGCTCGAGATGAAGTCTAGCCGCCACATCGCCCTGCGCTGCAACGAATAGACCTCGGCGAGCTGATCGTCCCGCGAACCCGCAGCTCGAGCTTCGAGAATCGCGTCCAGCATGTCGGTCATCGCCCGGGCGGCTCGCTCGACCATTGCGACCGTCTTGGACTGGATCGTCTCGACGCGCAAACGGAGCTCGTCCTCGCTTGCGTGGTGACACTGTTGGCAGGCATCGTTCACCTGCTCGAGGGGGCTGCGTACGTTGTGATTGCTGACCTTCATCGCACCCTGCCGCTGGTAGGGCATGTGACAATCCGCACAACTCACGCCGCTGCGCGCGTGGATCCCTTGGCTCCATAGCTCGAACTCCGGATGTTGCGCCTTGTAGACGAGAGCCCCAGTTTCTCCGTGCTTGTAGTCGTAGAACGGTGTCCCGTCGCTGAACGTCGTTTCGTCCCAGTGCCGCTCCAGGTCTTCGGCACGCAGGCCCTTGGACCACGGATACTCGAGTGTCAGCTTGCTCGCGCAGTAGTACTCGACGTGGCATTGCGCGCAGGCGAAGGTGCGCATCTCTTGCCGGGAGGCATCGCGGTTCGGGTCGTACGGAAGCTCTCGATCGCCGCGCCGCCAGCGTTCGACGCTCGGCAAGTGCGGCACCGGCGCGTCGCCCCGGGCCAGGGCGGAGATGCCACGCATGAATCCCGGTCGAGTGACGCGCACGCTCATCGATCTCGGGTCATGACAGTCGATACACGTGACGGGGTGCGCCGCGCCGCCGGTCGGCTGGTCCGTCGCCGCCGGTTCGCCGTCGATCTTCCCCGTGAAACCCCCGTCCGGGGCGATCGGGAATACGGTTTCATCGTTGTCGGGCGTCCCATCGGGCATGGCGCGAAGGAGTTGAAAAACTTCAGCGTAGGGTCGCTTACTCAATTCCTCGAAGCCACGCTCGACCGCAGGCATGTCGAACGCTGCCGCGAGGATGGTTTCGTCGGCGGGTCGGCCCATCGCGGCGAGTCCGGTCTTGCGATAGAGCACGGTGTTCGATGCATGACAGTGGAGGCAGGCTCCGGACTGTGGTTTCTGCGTCACGCGTTCGGTGACACCCTGGTCGTAGAGCATGTACGCGTGGCCGCGGGCCTCGCGGTAGTCGATGCTGAACGCGTACCCGGCGTAGAGGCGCTTGAGCCAAGGCTGGGATTCAAGTTTGCTTTGAGTCAGCGCGCTCGAACCTCCATAGAACTTGTCGCCGGCAGTGGACTTCCAGCCGTCGAATTGGTGCGGCCAGTTCTGCCCCCAGGGTCTGGGATCCGTCGAAATCTCGTTCACCTCGGCCACCCGCACGAACGGCGTCCGAGATTCCTGCTTGTGCTGGAATATCGTGATCAGCACGATTGTCACGATGACGGTGGCCGCAACCGAAACGGCGAAGGCGAGCAGAAGGAACAGCGCTCGACCACGTTGTTGGCTATTGATCGATGGGGGGTCGTCGTGCTGCATATCGATCCTCTCGTTGCTCCCCGCAGTTCACTCAGCGCTGGGCGTGTCCGACAACCTCGAGGCAGTGGACACACAAGAGCATGTCACCGCCCGACTCGGAGGGGAGCATGTGGTTTACGAACTCCGCGTGACAATACAAACATGTGCCCTGGGTCACCTGACGGTTGCGGGGTTTGATTTGAATCGGCTCGTGAAAGCGCCCCGCCGTGAACGCCAGGGAGTGAAAAAAGCCGTTGTCGGCTTTGGTGATCCACTTTCCTGGGAAGGTATGGGGCAGGTGACAGTCGTTGCAGGTAGCGACGCTCTCGTGACTCGAATTGAGCCACGAGTCGAAGTGGGACTGCATGACGTGGCAGTTGGCACAAGCCGAGGGGTTGTTGGTCAAGTACGCGGCGCCCTCGCCGTAGCCGACCGTGAAAACGCCCAATCCGCCCAGCAATCCTAACGCGAGCGCGACACTGAGCGAGAGGAAGTGCGGTCTACCCCACCGGTAGTCGCGTTCTGTTGCCGTCTTCGGATCGCCGTCCTGTGTCATGGGGCTGCTTATGGTCCGTTATCGTGCGCTGTCCGGGTCGTGCGTCATGAGTCAGACGCACGTACAATAGCGAATCGTCGACTCACCGCTGCCGCGCGGCGTCGCCGACGGGCGACGGCCGTCGCCAGGTTCGCAAGTAGCAGAGCACTGCGCGCGACCGCGGGGCTGACCGGATCACGATTTTGCGTTGTCATCGAGTTCATCTTGAGGGGAGGTCGCTTGAGACCGGCGATTATGGCTGCGACGCGTTGCCGCTTGCAACCAGAGCTCATGCTGGCCCTGCCCCGCGTCCCTGAACCGGTCACGCTGCCGGCGGCGACGACGCGGACGATAGATGCCGACTCAGCGTTCCTGACTGGCGCTCGAGATTGGCCAATTGGCTTCGTTCGTTCATCGAGGGGAAAGGCGTGGAGGGTCCGAACGCCGGGGTGACGCGAATCAAGCTGATCACAATCGTTCTTGAAACCGTGCAGTGTTTCGCAGGGCCGGGAGCAGTCTTCCGCCGCGGCGTCCGGCACCGGTTCGCCCGACGGTCACGCTAGACTCTAGAGTATGAGTGAATTGCCCGAGGGTCTGCTGCCGGCCGAGCCTCCGGCGCCACGTGAGAGCGCGCTCGGAATCGTGGTGACGCTCGATTCGCCGCGACCGCGGGTTTTGCTGGGAATGCGCGCGCGGAACAGCCGATTCATGCCAGCCTACCTGGCCTTCCCCGGAGGACGGCTCGATCCGCAGGATCTTCCCGACCAGGATGGTGCTTTGGCGCGCTGCGTGGCCCGCGAATTTCGCGAGGAGATCGGGCTCGAGCTCCCCGCGCGTAGCTGGCGCGATGCCGGCGAGCGCATCACGCCGCCGATGTTCCCCGCGCGGTTCCGAACACGCTTCTTCGTCGCCGAGTGGACTGCCGGGGCGGACGCGCCCCCCCCGGCCAACGGCGAGAATGAGAGTCTGCACCTGATCGAGCCGGGCCTGGTACTCGATGACTGGGAACGCGGTGTCTGTCTCGTGCCCCCTCCGGTGTTACCGATTCTGCGCCTGCTCGTTGCGGGCGTGGGCAGCTCGATCGAGGACCTGGCCACGCGCGTTGCGCGCGTCAACGCTGAAGAAGAACGGGTCCCTCGAATCGAGTTCAATCCTGGCGCGTGGGCCGTACCGCTCCGAACCGCGACGATGCCGCCGGCTACGCATACCAACGCCTGGCTCGTTGGGGGTCGTCGGTTCTTCATCGTCGATCCTGGGGCCCCCGAAGCGCATGAGCTCGAACGGTTGAATGCGGTGGTCGCGCGACGCGAAGCGCTCGGTGATCGACCGGTAGCGGTCGCACTGACGCACGGCCACCGTGATCACATCGGCGGGGCGGTGGCGACCGCACGCGAGCACGGTCTCCCGATCTGCGGGCACGCGCGGGCGCTCGAGGCCCTCGCCTGCGGATCCGACGTGAAGACGCGGGAGCTCGTGGATGGGGAGCGCGTCGAACTTGGCGGCGTCAACCTGGTCGTCGTGGCGACTCCGGGACACGATCCCGGGCATCTGGCCTTCCACCTCGTCGAGCCCCGCCTGCTCGTCGCCGGCGATTTGGTC
>JANNRU010000017.1:0-1651 GCA_031401755.1 Acidobacteriota bacterium
AGCCCCTGGGACTCAATCGAGAGTTCGACTACTCCGACTACGAGGCGATTCTGGACGACGGGAAACGGTACGAGGTCCTGGAAGGGAGCCTGTTCGTGACCCCGGCGCCGAGTCCGATCCACCAGCGCGTCTCGAAGCGACTGCAACGGCAACTCGAGGCCTATTTCGAGGAGCGCGCGCTGGGCGAGGTCTTCGACGCGCCCATCGACCTGATCCTGTCGCCGCACGACATCGTTCAGCTGGATCTCGTGGTCGTGGCCCTAACGCGCATCCGTAGGCCACGCGTCGCTCTCAGACGCTGGCTCTGGCGGCCCGTCGCAGCAGGAACAGCCGTTCTGTACGAGCAAGAGGAAGAGCGCGGCAAGACTCCGGGTCACGACTCGAATGAGCAGGGGCATGGCGGCACCTCGGTGGCCCGAGTATAGGCGAATTCCTCGCTGGGAAGGCATCCGATCGCCCAGGTCAAGGGACGAGCGACCAAAAACCGACCCGGCGCCACCCCGAGTCAACCGGTAGGCCGGCCGCAACCAGCGTCCACCCGAGGAGCAAACGCCAAGGGTGCGCGACGAAGTTGCTGATCACGACCCCGAGCGAGATGACGCCGGCCGTTCCGAGCACGAGCGCGCGCGGGAGCATCCGCGTGGCGTTTCGGACGGCAAGCGGTGGGCAGGCGAAGCGAAGCGGTGCACGACACCGCCGTATTTGGCGGTGATCTTTTCGCCTCCCTTGGTAGCCGCGCCCTCTACTTCGGGGAAATAGACGACCGGGTCGTAGCCTGGATCGCGAGCTTGTCCTTGCCGAGGTTCCGTTGGGCGACCTTCCGAACGGGTTCGGCAGCTTGTGCCGCGCCCCTGCAGAAGAGCAGGGTGGCGAGGGCGATCAGCGAATAACGATGAGGCAAACCGATCATGTCACACTCCTCGCAGTTGGGCTGTGCGACCCCGGGCTGCGATTACTGAAACCTCGGTTAGGGGGCGCGCATCCTAGAGGTGACGGCGGCCGACGGAGGGGATTGGGTGGTGACGTGCCGGACATTGATCAACTTCCTGATGGAGTACCTGTCCGGGGAGCTTCCCCTGTCGCAGCGGGAGGAGTTCGACGCGCACCTGGCCGAATGCCTCGAGTGCGTGGCCTACGTGAAGACCTACAACAAGACCGTCACTCTGGGAAAAGCCGCTTTCGAGGACCAGGGCGCCGCGGTTCCCGCCGACGTCCCGGAGGATCTCGTCACAGCGATCCTCGCCGCGCGTCGCGCTTAGACGCGAAGCCCACGATCGAGAAGGCCGCGCAGCGCCTAGCGCGCGCGATGCAAGCGAACCTTGACGGCCGTGATCGTGATGCTGAGCGCCCGGGCTGTCTCGTCCGTCGTCAGATCCTCGATGTCGCGAAGCGCTGCCAGGGCGCCGGACGGAACCCCATTTCGCCTTCTACTTCATCTAGAATGCGCACACGGCGGCCAGCACCCACGTGTCGCCCTTTGCGATACTTCTGCCGTAGACGAGCGGCAACCAGCTCGCCTCGCCGGACCACCGCTTCGAGAGTCGAGCCCCGAGCGTAAGCTCCGCTCCGCGAAGTTCCGAGGCCAACTGCACGAGAGGGTTCCCGAAAACGTCGCGGACGTCGTCCTGGTTCTCGACGCTCTTGATCTCCG
>JANNRU010000018.1:0-2073 GCA_031401755.1 Acidobacteriota bacterium
CGCGTTCCCGACGGTGCTCTCGCCGGACGTCGGATCGAGGTCAGGTCCGGCTTCGGTCTCGATCACCAGGCCGTTAGATCCCGAACGATAGGTCCAGATGTGGTCCAATTTTCCAGCGGAATCCCGAACGGACAGCAGCGCGGCGTTCGTCCGGTCGATCGAGAGCGTCCAGAGATCCTCGAAGGTCTCCGGGCCAATGCTGATCCGGCGCTTGATCCGACTGAGGACCCCGGACTGGAAATCGAACTGGAAGACCTCGCCTGCCGGACTCGTCACCTGGTGGATGCGACCCCAGGCATCGGTCCCCGCGTGTAGAGGGCCCGAATACGCGAAAGAGATGACTTCACCCAGGCGATTCGTCGCCGTCGCGATCTGCCAGTGGGCGTTGAACGTGAAGTCCACGAAGTCGCCGTTCGGACGCGTGATGCCATGTCCTGCGGACGACGTGATCAACGATCCTTCTCCGTTTGTCCCGTCGCAGTAGTCGTTGAAGCGGAGGATGGTCCCGTCCTCGTCGGTCATGGTTGCCTGGCCGGCGCACGATCCCGGAGCGGCGGCGCTCAGGGAGAATTTGCGGCCGTTCTCTGCCGACCACGCGCTCCCCGTCCACGTGAACGACGCGACGTCGCCCCGCTCGGTGGCGACATACGCATGATGCACGGGCGTAGGTTGCGCGTCGGGAGCCTTCCAGAGGAAGAGCGAGATCGGATGAGATGCCCGCGGCCCGAGCGTCGGTCCTGTTCGAGACAGACGCGCGATGCTGCGGCCGCGCCAGAAGACCGAGAAATCTCGCTGGAAGCCGGCGCCGTTCGTCGAAAACATCGGCAACGTGTAGGAGAGCTCTGCGCCCGGCAGCGACAGCGGATTGATCGCGCAGTCGGAGCAATCGTCGGCTTTGCAACACGGCGGAGGTCCCGGCGGACATGCCGTTTCGCACGTGAGCGACGGATTGACCGTCCCCAATGTGAGTGAGCAATCGCCGCTGTTGTAGTGGGTGTAGTCGTACCCGATGTAGTAGAAGCACCCCTGCCTGCAGATTCCGTTGGTCGGGCTCGTGATCGCGACCCTCCCGTCGCAGTAGATGTTGAGTGAGCCTTGGGCATGCGCTTCCAGTCCCTGGCAATTGGATCCCACGCCAAACGGGACCAACAGGGAGCTCGCGAAGTTCTGGCTGCTGACAAGGCCGCTCCCGCAAACCGCAGCGTCTGCGGTGCCACCCAGGACCGCGTCGATTGGCGACGGGCGGATTTCCCGCGGGTGCCACCGATCAAGCGGGAGCTCGCGCGAGGTACGCCCCACGATAAAGGTTCCGCCGATGAGCCCAAACGAAAGGACGGCTGCGAACACCGCGGTCCGGCGTCTCGTGTTCACTGGGCCCCCCACGTTTCCGGAGCGCCGTCCTGCCTCGGACAGCCCTTCTTCCCGTTCTCGATGGGACGGCTCGCGTCGAGCTCCGCAGAGATGTCGGCCATCTCGGCGCATTTCGCGTCGAGGTAGGCGCTCTGGATCGCTGCGGCCTCCGCTGCCGACTCCATCTCCTTCGTCAGCTCGAGGACGATCGGCGTCGGTGCCGCCGCTTGCGCGCCGACGATCGCCGAGGATGTCGAACCCGACGTTCCCGACGACGATCCGTACGGCTGATCGCGGCAACCAGTGAGCAACGCCGAGACCACGACCAAAACGATGAATCCCCGCATACACCCCCCTGACTCGTGGCGATGCTAAGCCATGATTTCAGGGGAGGTGGGGGGGGTGCACGATGTGCGCCCACGGATTTCGTTGATCAGCCGCGCCGTTGAGAGCGGCCATGGGAGCGAGAACGCGCTTGACGCCCTCGACTCGCTTCGCTCGCTCAGGCTGATCAGCGCTTCGCGCGATCGGGCGCGGCGCCCGCGGCCGGTTCGACGCCGCGCCACTGCCGGTCGAACGCGGCCCACTCCGCGTCGTCGATCGTCCACGACGCGTAGATTGCGATGCCGCGAAACTTGTCGAGCCGCCCCGGGCTCTGCTCGAGGCCGCGCCGCACGCCGTCGATCGCGACGCCGATCGTCTCCACGTCGGGGTGGTGCCACG
>JANNRU010000019.1:0-2060 GCA_031401755.1 Acidobacteriota bacterium
CGTCGCTCCATCGGGAACCCGCCCCGGTCCGGCGGCCAGCGAACAAACGAGTCGTTCGATGCGGAAAGCATCGACTCCGGCCTCGGCGACGTCGTTATTTGGGCTGTCGGAGGTCCGGAAGCGTACGCGCACGTTCGCTGACGGTGTGACGAAGTCTCCGACCTTGAACGATCCGATCTGCCACCCCGGAACCGCACCGCTGACCGTCTCGGTGGGAATCCAGTTCGCACCCCCGTCGTTCGAGACGGACACGACCAGCGAGTCGTCACCGTCAGAGAAAAACCAGCGGCTGTAGGTCACCACCCCGTCGGTACCGGCGAGGTTGAATGACGGCGAGATCAAATCGGTGGGGCCACCATCGACATCGGCCGCGGAGGCAGAGCCTCCCGGCGCGCCGTTTTGGGTCACGAAGGACTTGGTCGTTGGACCGGCTTCGGCGTCCTCGGACGGCGCCGACTGTGCGCCACCGCCCGTGATCGCCCCGACCGGAACGGCCTGCTGCCACGCGCCACCGGTCAGCGATGGGTCGTTCACCACTTGCCATTCGCTGACTGTGCCCTCGAAGCCCTCCTCGATCAGGGTGGCGGTCCCCGCCGCGGCGGTGACGGTGTAAAAGCCGGTCGGTGCGTTGTTCGGATCGTTGAATGACGATCCGTTGGTCGCTTCCGCGGAGAAAAAGAACTCAGCGGTCCCAGCGCACGCCAGCACTGGAAGTGTTGCCTCGTAGAGGCCAGGCGACAGCAGTTGCAACGACAAGGGGATGAACGGGCCTCCGTCGATCGAAATCGACAACTTGGCGGTATTCTGAGTGTGTAGGATTCCACCATATCCGGCGACCTGAACCTGGAAGGTGTAGGGTGCGTCGGGCGGAATCAACGCCGGGAGGCCTTGAGGGAAGCTGAACGCCAATCCGATCGGCGGGACGTTCATGTAGACCTCGGTCCCGTTACAACGTCCGACGACCATGTCTTTCCAGCCATCTCCGTTGATGTCGAAAATGGCGATGTCGTAAACACCTTCGAGCTTGTTCGCCGGGATGCTCGCCACCAAGCACGATACTGGGTTGCCCGCGCTGGTCTGGCAATTCGTGCCAGAGGTCTCTTCTCGGAGGATGACGTTCGATCCGGCAGTCCCTCCCAAATTACGAAAGATGTGAAGACGGCGTGAGCAACCGCCGATGTCGACGTCGACATCCGAGATGACCACGTCGTTCCAGCCGTCGTTGTTCAGGTCTGCGATTGAGCTCGAACTTCCGAAACCGTCATCACTGGCTTGGTCGTACTGGAAGGCGAAAGACTGGAAGTCCGCGCGGGCATCCGGGCCGTTCCCGAGATTCAGCAAGTAACGATCCTGACCGTCGTCGGTGATCACCATGTCCCGGCGCGAGTCGTTGTTCAGGTCGCCGACACTGACGAAGTAAGGAGACTGTTGATAGACGACTTCGTGGCTCGAAAACGCCCCCGGAACGACCGAGTTGTACGAGATGCCGACGTAGGTCGGGGCATTCAAGGATGTTTGCTTGATGATGTCGCGCTTGGTGTCGCCGTTCATGTCCGCGATGTTGGCCGCGGCCCCGAAGGCGCTGACCGGAAACGGCGTGCTCCCGCTGTTCGGGATCGTGATCTGTCCGGTGAACCGAGTTGTGGTTTGGTCGGCGAAAAAGCCGGAACCCACGTTGACCAACAACCGATCGTTGTAGTCCGCTCCTGCGGGCTCAGAGTTTCCGCCCGCGCCGCTCGAGTCGTAGTCGCCAAACCACAGTTCCGGCAACCCGTCGCCGGTCACGTCCCCGGCAGCGACCGAGCAGAAGCGGGGATTGAACCCCGCCTGACCGGTGTAACTGAGCATGGTCGGGATCCGGGCATCCTCGAAGCGGAAGCCCTGCCAAGCTCCGGCGATCGATCCGAGGTTGATATAGACGCGCGGGTGGCCGATGTGCTTCGGCAAGCCGTCACTGATCGTGGTTGCGGTGACGATGTCCAACCAGCCGTCGCCGTTGACGTCGGTGAGCACGACGTCGCGATCGTTCGTCGGCGTCAGGAAGCCCTGGTCTCCGGAGA
>JANNRU010000020.1:0-3071 GCA_031401755.1 Acidobacteriota bacterium
GGTCACCGCATCGACGACTTCTTCGGCGTTACGCGAGCGGCAGGTCTCGAGCAGGGTGCGTAAACGGTCGATCCCGAACTCCGCCTCGCCTGGATCCATCGCCTCCGTAACGCCGTCGCTGTAGACCGCCAGGAGATCGCCCGGCCGCATCTGGGTGCGGCACTCGCCGTAAACCGCATCGGGCAGAACCCCGAGAACGGGACCGGCGGCGGTCAACTCTTCAGTCGCGCCTTCCGCTCGGACCAGCAACGGGGGATTGTGACCGGCATTCGCGTAGACCACGTCGCCCGTCAGCGGGTCGACCACGGCGATGAACATCGTGATGAAGCGATTGGCCGGACAGTTTTGCGACAGGCTGCGGTTGAGCCGGCGCAGGAACTCGGCCGGATCGGAGACACCTTCGGCCAGCATCTGGACCCGAGCCTGCAGCGCGCTCATCAGCATCGCCGCCGCCAACCCCTTACCCGCAACATCCCCGACCAGCACCAAGACCCGACCGTCGGACCGGACGATGAAATCGTAGTAGTCGCCCCCGACGGTCAGACAGGAGCGGTTGTAGCCAGCAAGCTCGATCCCCGGCACCGACGGGGCCCGCTGGGGCAGGATGCCCCGCTGGATCTCCGCGGCCTGTTCGAGCTCGCGCGTACGGATCGCCTCCTGTCGGCGGAGATCGATGAATTCTGCATGTTCGATGCGAATCGCGGCGACGTTGGCCAGCACGGTGAGGAGACTCAAGTCATCCGCCGTAAACCTGCGACCGAGCATCGAGGAATCGACGTAGATCAGTCCGATCACTCGGTTCTCGGTTTGCAGCGGAACAGCCATCAAGGACTGCACGTTCGTCTGGACTAGGCTGACCTTCGCACGCAAGGTTTCCTCGCTCTGGACATCGCGCACCAACAGCGACGCCTTCTCCTTGACCACTCGGTCGCGGACCGTCGCGCTGATCCGAAAGCCCTGCCCGTGCACCGCCCGTGGAACGAGTTCGCCGCCGACGAGCGTCATCAGGACCCCGCGCTCCGCGGTCACCGCTCCAATCGAAAGATCGATGATCAGCGTGAACAGCTCTGTCAGTGGCTGATGGAGCGCCAACTCTCGGCCGGCGCGGATCAGTGCCTTGACCACCGGAGACTCGAAGGGCCGGAAGACGTCGGTCGGTGACGCCGGTAACTGTTTTCCCGTGGGATCACTCGACAGGACTCCGTCCAAGCTGGTCATCATGGTGACGGATCCGGGAGCTTCCGGCCCGGCCTGGGGCACGAAGATCACCCGATCGTCGGCCGGCTCTGCGCCCGCCGTGACGATCGTCATGCTCAATTGGCCGGCCGAGATTCGATCGCGCGGGTGCAGCACCTGCGGCACGTCGACGGGCTGGCCGTTGAGCAGCGTGCCGTTCTTGCTGCGCAGATCCTCGATCGACCACTGCTCGCCGCGCCGAAACAGCCGGCAGTGAAAGCGCGTGAGAGTCTGGTCGTAGCTGCAGCAGAAGTCGTTTTCGTTATCCCGCCCGATGGTGAAGCGGTCACCGTCCAGCGGCACTCGTGTTTGCCGCCCGTCATGTGTGACGATGATGAGTTCCTGACGCATCGAATCGTTACCGGGTTCCGCGGGTCACCTCAATCGAGATAGGTGTAACGCTGCAACCGACGGCGGTAGTCTTCGACCAACTCCGCTGCCTGCTCGGAGCTGAGGTCCCCGCGTCGCACGCGTTCCTTGAGTCCGACATCCACGCGATGGATAAATTCTTCTTCTTCCCAGTCGAAATAGCGCAACGCTTGCGCCGCATGCTCTCCGCGGCGGATGTTGCGGATCACCGCCTTGCCCCGAGGATCGAGAACGACTTCGGCTTCGTGGACGCGCCCAAGGAGATTGTGCATGTCTCCCATCGTGTCCTGGTAGGCCCCGACGAGCACGAACGCGAGCCAGTACGGCTCTCCCGGGCGCTGCTCGTGGACCTCCAGCGCGTGCTTGATGTCCTTCAGATCAACGAACTTGTCCACCTCGCCGTCGGAATCGCAGGTGATGTCGACGAGCGTCGCCCGCATCGACGGGATCTCGTTCAGGCGATGAATCGGCACGACCGGAAAGAGCTGATCCAGGGCCCAATGATCGGGCAGTGACTGGAAGACCGAAAAGTTGCAGATATATTTGTCATGCAGCTTCGACTCGAGCTCAACGAACTCATCGGCCACGAACTTCGCCGTCTTCGAGTGCGACACCGCCTTGCGCGCGATGTCCACGAACAAGCCCTCGGACTTGGCCCGGTCTTCCAGGCCGAGCAGGCCGAGGTAGAACAACGAGTACATTTGATCGCGGTACTCCAGCGAGTCGTGGTAGCTCTCACGATAGTTCTTAACCGAGATATTGCGTTCGAGCTCGGCCAAGTCCTGGACGACCTGCGGCTCGCGCCCGGTGAGCGGCAGCGGCTCGCGGTCGACTCCGGAGATCGAGGCCCGGACGTCGACGATCAGGATCGCGTGGTAGCCGACGAGCATCCGACCGGATTCCGAGAGAATCGTCGGCGAGGGAACGCTCTCCTGCTCGCAGACCTCCTGAAGACCGAAGACGATGTCGTTGGCGTACTCCTGAACCGTGTAGTTCATCGACGCGTCCGACGAAGTCTTCGACCCGTCGTAGTCCAGGCCGAGCCCTCCGCCGACATCTAGATACTTGATCTGGACTCCTTGCTTGTGGAGCTTGGCGTAGATTCGGCCGGCTTCGCGAACGGCATTCTTGATCTTGCGGATCTCGGTGATTTGGCTGCCGATATGGAAATGCAACAGCCCGACCTGCGGCAGTTGTCCCGCATTGTCCAGCTTTTCGATCGAACGCAACAACTGCCGTGTAGTCAGCCCGAACTTCGAGGCGAACCCGCCCGACTTCTCCCAGAGCCCCGACCCTCGCGCTTGCAAGCGGATCCGGAAACCGACGAGCGGCATCGGCGCGCCGGAGGCGGCCAGTTCGAGGAGCTGGTCGACCTCGAACGGCTTTTCGATGACCACCACGACCTTTTTCCCCAGACTCACCGCGAGGGAAGCAGAGGAAAGGTAGTCGGCGTCCTTGAAGCCGTT
>JANNRU010000021.1:0-1575 GCA_031401755.1 Acidobacteriota bacterium
AAGTTGTTCGGCAAGCACAATACGTTCGACGATTTCATCGCGTGCGCGGAGAATCTGATCGAGACCAAGCGCACCGTGCCAGAAAAGCTCGTGATCCACGGGGCCAGCGCCGGCGGGCTGCTCGTGGGCGCAGTGCTGAACCTGCGTCCCGAGCTCTTCTCGGTCGCCGTCACCCGCGTGCCGTTCGTCGACGTGTTGAACACGATGCTGGACGCCTCACTTCCATTGACGGTCACCGAATGGGAAGAGTGGGGGAATCCGAGCGATCCGCGGGTTCACGCGTACATCCGTAGTTACTCCCCCTACGACAACGTCTCCGAGCGTCCCTACCCGCACCTGTGGGTCACCGCCGGGCTGAACGATCCCCGCGTCGGGTACTGGGAACCCGCGAAGTGGGTGGCGCGATTGCGGGCCGCGAGCACACGACGGAGCGTGATCGCGCTAAAGACCGAACTCGATGCCGGTCACGGTGGGGCTTCCGGGCGTTACGATCGACTGCGCGATCTCGCCGACGAACTGGCGTTTGTCCTCGACCGTCTTGGGATGGCCGAAGTGGCGCCGAGTTGAGCTAGCCCGCGATTGCCGGGTGCGGAGGCCGCGGCGGGGGCTGCGAACGGAGGCCATCCTGGCATGCCACGCCAACGCGGCATCCCTGCGAGGTCTCCCAAATTGTAAGCGTGCCAAAGCGCCCGCCGACAAGGAAAACAGGGCGGACGGACGCTTTCGGTCTGGCCTGGCACACCCGTTGCAATATCTCCAGTTGCCCACGCAAGTAACCTCCTCCTGGTTCTTGTTGGGTTCCCCTCCGGGGTAGGCGGATGCGCCCCCCCGGCCGCCTCGGAGGGGAACCGGGCAATTGGCCGCCCCCGAAATTGCGCCGCCGCCCCCCGCGATTCCCCCCGCGGGGGGCGGCTTCTCTTTGGTGTTCCGATCGCACGCGCGAGGCTATCTTTGTCAACCATGAGTCCGGCACCAAACAACGAAGCCATGAAGTGTCTCGTCGCCTGCTCGAGGTGTACGCGACAGTACGATGCCCGGGCGCTCGCCGCCGGCAGCCGTTTCCATTGCGATTGCGGCGCGATCATCGAGGTTCCACGATTCCGACCGCACGACGCCGCAGTCATTCGATGCTCGGCCTGCGGCGCGCCGCGGGCCGCGCAGGCGGCGCATTGCGAGCACTGCCGCGCCGACTTCACGGTACGCGAGACCGACCTGCGCACGATCTGTCCCGGTTGCATGGCGCGCCTCGGTTCTCGCGCACGGTTCTGCCATCAGTGCGCCACGCCCATCCTGTCCGCGGCGTCGGCGGGTGAGCCGACGGACAAGCGCTGCCCCGCCTGCGGGCCGCGAAATCGGATGAATGGTCGCAGTCTCGGCCAGCCGAGCGTCCCGGTGCTCGAGTGTGTTCATTGCGCCGGGCTCTGGCTCGGCCGCCAGGAGCTCGATCTGCTGGTCGAGCGCGCACGCGATCACGTGACGCCGGAGGCGAGGGCCCCGGTGCCTACGCGAGCCCCCCAAGTTGGGCCAAACACCGCCCCCCCCGCCAACCCCCCCGGGGCCCACACACGCAAGCAC
>JANNRU010000022.1:0-16899 GCA_031401755.1 Acidobacteriota bacterium
CGCCGTGGTCAAACGCATTCTCAAAGAAGAAGACCCCGCCGGCGACTCGGGAACGCCGCGCTCGTTCCTCTCGCGGATTTCGCGGGCCAAGAATTCACTCATCGGGCCCGAGGAGCTCGAGCGCCAGGCTTTTACGCCCGAAAAACGGCTCGCCGCCCGCGTTTACGCCCGCTACGAAGAGGTCCTCACCCGATCCGCGGCGGTCGATTTCGACGATTTGTTGTTGCGCACGATCCGGCTGCTGCGGGACCACGCGGAAGTCCGGAATCGTTACGCTGCCGGGTGCGAGCAGTTGCTGGTCGACGAGTATCAGGATACGAATCGCCCCCAATACCTACTGGTCCGCGCGCTCTCGTCGGTGCACGGAAACGTCTGCGTCGTCGGCGACGAGGACCAGTGCATCTACCGCTTTCGCGGCGCCGAGCTGCGAAACATTCTCGAGTTCGAGGCTGATCACCCGGGAACGAGGACGATCCGGCTCGAGCAGAACTACCGGTCGACCGCGACGATTCTCGCCGCAGCCGGCGCGATGATCGCGAACAACCTGCAACGCAAGGGCAAGCAACTCTGGACCGAAAACCCGCAGGGGGAAAAGATCCGACTCTTCCGCGCGCCGGATGACCGCACTGAGGCAGCCTGGGTCGCAGCCCGCTTGCGCGAACTGTCGCGGGACTATCCGTTCGAACGAATGGCGATCCTCTATCGCACGAACGCGCAATCGCGACTGTTCGAAGAGCTGCTGCGCGCCGAGCGCTTGCCCTATCAGATCGTCGGATCGGTCCAGTTCTACGAACGCCGAGAGGTCAAGGACGTTCTGGCCTACTTGCGACTCACGCTGAATCCTGACGACGATGTGTCGTTCCGCCGTGTGCTCAACGTTCCACCGCGCGGCGTGGGCGACACGACGCTAGAAGCGATCGAAGTGTTCGCCGGATCACGAAACTTGGCGCTGGGGCGGGCCGCCGCGGGCGTGGTCGAAAGCGGGCTCTTGGCGAAACGACCGGCCCGGATGCTGCGCGAGTTTCTCGCGATGCTGGACGGGTTTCGTTCGAGCCTCGACGAATCGACGCCACCCGAATTGATCGAGCGTATCATCGGCGCGCTCGGATACGAAGCCTATCTCGACAAGATTTACGGCGGGCTGGGGTCGGAGCGGATGGAAAACATCCAGTCGCTGATCTCGGCCGCGGTCGAGTACGTCGAAGAAGCGGAGGACGCGAGCCTGCGCGGATTCCTCGATCGCTCAGCCCTCGTCGCCGACGCCGATGAGATCGGTCGCGAGCCAGGCGTAACGCTGATGACGATTCATTGCGCCAAGGGGCTCGAGTTTCCCGTGGTCTTCCTCGTCGGACTGGAAGAACGACTCTTCCCGCATGCGATGGCGGCAAGCAACGACGATGACGTCGAGGAGGAGCGCCGGCTGTGCTACGTGGCCATGACCCGGGCGCGAGAACGCCTGCTGTTGAGCCACGCCGCACTGCGCCGTTTTCAGGGAGCGCTGCTGCCGTCCCTGCCCTCCCGCTTCCTGCGCGAGATTCCGCCGACGACCGTGGAGCAGGATCGCCAGTCATCCGGCTTCTTCGACTCGTGGGCCGTACGGTCCGGCGACCCGGAGTGGTCCGGCGGCTCGTCGGCGGCGCGCGCCATCCGCGATCGACCCGGGCCGGTCGCGCCGCCCACCGCGCGGGCGATCCTGTCCCGGACGGCCAGCGATGATTCAGAGGACGGCTTCCGAGTCGGCTCTTCGGTGCGCCACCCGCGATTCGGAGATGGCCGCATCACCGACCGCGAGGGGACGGGCCGCAACCTGAAGCTGACGATCCACTTCCGCGAGCATGGCGCGAAAAAGATCCTCGCCGCCTACACCCGCCTCGCGGTCGAGGTCACCCCCCGCTGAGTTTCGCGACCACGAACCGATTGGCGACCGCAGGCACGGGTGGTACGATGTTTTCCTGCGAGCGCCCGCTGTTTACCTGGGTGGAGAACGAGCGACCGGCGCGACCGCCCGAAGGGATCCCCGATGCGTCAAGTCGCTTGGCTGAGTCTGCTGTTGTTGACCCTGGCTTCCACGACGGTTTGGGCCAGCGACGTTCCGGCGGCCCCCGTGCCGCCGGCCCCCGCCGATGAAGAAAAGATCCTGTACGCAATCGGCGTCATGGTCGGTGGCAACCTCACGCACCTGCGTTTGAGCGAAAGCGAATTGAAGAAGCTGCAGGAGGGAATGGCCGATCAAGTCCTCGGACGTTCCAAAAAGGTCGACCCGGCATCGATCCAGCAGGGAATCGACGGATTTTCCAACTACAGAATGAGCCTGGCGACCGCCGCGAACAAAAAGGCCGGCGCAGAGTTCTTGGCCGCGAAGGCGAAGCTACCTGGAGTTTCGGCGAAGCCGAACGGAATCTTGATCGAGACCGTCACAGAGGGGACCGGCCCGAGCCCGACGGCCAATGACAAGGTCACCGTACACTACGTCGGCTCGCTGATCGACGGTACCGTCTTCGACAGCTCGGTCGCCCGAGGCGAGCCGGCGACTTTTGCGCTCGACCGCGTGATCCCCTGTTGGACCGACGGCCTGCAGTTCCTCAAGGTCGGGGGCAAATCGAAGCTCTACTGCCCATCCGACGCGGCCTACGGCGACGGCGGACAGCGCAAAATCCCGCCTGGAGCAACGCTGGTCTTCGATGTCGAGTTGCTCGGAGTGAACCCCGCGTCGGCGAAGGCCCCATCCTGATCAGCGGGGCACGATCCCGATTGGACGCCCCGTAGCGCAGTCGAGCCGCAACAGTCCCTTCGCCGAAACACCGTAACTTCCGACAGGGACCTGGTAGTCCCCGCGGCCACCCGCGGAGCGGAGGAGCGTCAACCGCGTGCCGTTGCGCGGATCGACCATCGGACTGACGCATCTTGCTTCGGTCAACGTTTGGGCAGGTGGCGAACCCTCCGGCCTCGCGACCATGAACCGTTCCGGGAGATCGCTCGCCGGTGTCGTGGCCGAATTGAATGCTCGCTGCGTCCCGGCGCAGGCGACCAGAGCGCTCGCCAGGAGCGCGGCCAGGTACCCGCGACGGGAAGGGCTAATACTGAGTCTCGCCATGCGACACCAGTGCGGTTGACACCGCTAGTCGGACAGGTCTACGGGTTGACCACGGGAGAATCCTTGACCGTGCCCCCCTGCCATCCCTATCGGCGTTAACTCCCTGACGCGACATCCGTTCCGGCTCGACGGCTCATCGCAGACTTCAGCACCGGGATCTCCTCGATCAGCTTGCGGAGGTCGACGCCAGAGAGCGACTCCACGATCGCAGGCAACTCGGCCATGATCTTGGCCACGTCGCCCGTTACGCGCGCTGCGCCGGTACCCTCCCCGCCCGTCGAGATCAGGGTGATCCGGTCAGTCTTGGTCAGCGGCTCGGCGACGGCTCTGGCGATCTCGGGAAGCGCGGCGACCAAGATCTGCAGCACCGCAGCCTGATTGTACTCTTTGAAAGACTCGGCCTTCTTGCGCATCGCATCGGCCTCGGCGGCGCCCTTGAGCGAAATGACCTCGGCCTCCGAGGAGCCGGTGACGCGAATCACGTCGGCATCGGCGCGTCCCTTTTGCCGCCGTGCTTCGGCCTCGCCGGTCGCGATCTGTTCCGCCCGCGATCGCTGCGCTGCAGCGTCGGTCTCGATCCGGTATCGCTCGGCATCGGCTTGACTCTTCACCGTAGCCTCGAGTTCCTTTTCCCGGCGCTGGATCTCGCGCTCCTGGACGATGACCTGTTGCTCTTTCTCGACGATCGCGATCTGGATCTCTTCGCGTTTCAGTTCCTGAGAGGTCTTGTTACGCTGAATGTCGTAGGCCAGATCGGCATCGGCGCGTTTGAGATTGACGGCCGCATCGTAGTCGGCCTTTTTCATCTGGAAGTCACGAGTCGCCTCGGCGATTTGCGTATCGGCCTCGATCTTGGCGATCTCTCCGGCTTGCCGCGCCATCGCGGACTTGATCGCTGAATCACGATCGGCCTCCGCCTGCGCGATGAGCGCGTCGCGTTTGACCTCGGCGGTCCGCGGCTTGCCGAGGGCGTCGAGATAGCCGTGACTATCGCGGATGTCGCGCAGTGTGAACGAAACGATCGACAGACCCATGTTGGCCATGTCCGAAACAGCGACTTCCTGGACCGACGAGGCGAACTGATCACGGTTACGGTAGATCTCCTCGACCGTCAGGGTGCCGATGATCGCGCGCAAGTGTCCCTCGACCGTCTGGCGCGCGACCTCCTTGATTTCCTCGACTGTCTTGCCCAGGAACTGCTCACCCGCTGTGCGAATCGAGGACTCGTCGCCACGAATCTTGACCTGGGCCACACCGTCGACGACGAGGGGCACGCCTGGCTTCGTGTAGACCTCTGGGGTCGTGATGTCGAGCGTCATCACCTCGAGCGAGAGGATGTCGACCCGTTCCAGAAGCGGAAAGATAAATGCGCCTCCGCCCTTGCGAATGCGGAACCCCGTGACATCCATCGATCCATCGGCGTTGCGCAGCTTGTGCTTGCGGCCGGAGATGATCATGACGTGATTGGGACCGACCTTCTTGTAGCGCTTGGCGACGGCAAGCACGAGGACGAAAAAGGCGATCACCATGAAAAAGACCGCGGCGACCGGCATGAGGCTGCTTAGCATCCAGAACTCCCCCTTCGTTCAGTCCTTGACCCTGACCCAGGCCGCGGCACCGACTACTCTCTCGACGGTCACTGTGCATCCTCGCGCGATGGCCCGACCGTCGGTGGCTCGCGCGGGTGAGAGTTCGCGCTGCCCCTTGATCACGTAAGCCACCTCGCCCGGACCGCCCTCTGGAATGGTCACGATCACCTCAGCTTCGCGTCCGACGAGGCTATCGCTGTCAAATTCCGCACCCGCTTGCGTCTGCGAGAAGATCAGCTCGAGCGCACCGTAGGCGGCGCCGGCGACCACGAGCCCGGTGGCCAGCGCGAGCAGCAGTCCGGGCCCGAGTCCCCAGCCGAAGCCATAGTGGGCCACGACACCGCCCGCCCCGAAACCGGTGACGAAGGTCGCCACGGTAGTGCCGGAGATCGGGTGCGAGTGCCCCGCATCCAAGTGGCCGGACGCGTCGACCGAAACGTCGGCATCGCCGATGTCGGCAAGCCAACCGAACACCCCAGTGATCAACGCATAGGTCAACCCGAGGACCAGCAGGCAGAGATAGAACACGCCGATCGTCATGCGCGCTCTGCGATCCCCTCGATCAGCTTGAAGATCGCATCCGGATCGACAGCTCCCCGGGGCCCCGCGGAGGCACGGCGAAGCTGGTCGAACGCGCGAGCGATCTCGGCGGAATCGGTTCCACGGTGCCGCGCGAACGCCTCGAGCTGCCTGAGTTTTTCCAACGGACTGCTCTGCCGCCGTAGGTCGTGCTGGAGCTTGCGAATATCGGAGCGCCAGTCGACGCGAGTCTGGAGCGCCTTGACGAAACCGACAGCGGCCTCGACCAAGGGGTCAACGCTGCCGTGCGCTCGGGATCCTTCGATGGCCGGCGCAGCGGCGGGAGGATCGCCCGCGCAAACCTCGTGCTCGGCCGCCCGCTCCGCGGCGATCCGGTCCGCTTCGACCACTCCGGTCGTGGTTGTATGCTGATCGGGGGTCGCCACGACCTCGATCGCGCCGCTTTCGTCGTCGAGCACGAACCCAGCGGTCTCCAAATCGACAGGCATGAACGCCGCGCCACGGATCGCTGTCAGCGACGCCTGGACGCCGCGCCGCGGATCGGGAATCGCCCCGACCCATTCGCGCAGGTCGGAATCGCCGAACGCCTCCCGCCTGACGCCGCGGCGGCGAAAAACGTCGACGAATTCGGTGGACTGGAATTTAGCCATCCGACACGAACTGTGCCCGAGGACGATCACCTCTGTCACGCCGAACATGAAGACGGCCAGGGCCAGAGAACGCATCGTCACCGTACCCGGTCGCACGAGCGCGCCGGCGGATCGGAAGACGAAGGCCTCTCCAGCTGCGACCCCGAGACAGGCCGGGATCAGGTCGTCGAGCCGGGGATCGTAGCAGGCGACGATCGCACGGCGGATCACGCTGACCGGCGGCAGCGGCTTCGGCGATCGGGCACGTGTGAAAGCTCGATTGCTTTCGAGGATCTCGTCCAATTTCATCGAGGCCCGTGCTTTCCTGGTTTTCAAGTCCGAATACGACCCGATCGACCCAGTATCTCGCGACGCTACCACGATTCGCGCCAGTCGGTCAACGCGAGGCCCCGCCGGGCACACCGAGTCCGCGTCACCCGACGTCGATCGATTCGCCGGGCCGAACGACCCGCGCAGCGAGGCCTGCAGCCTCGACGCCTCGCACGAACTCCCGTGGGTCCGCTCGGATCAGATCAAACGTGTCGTAGTGCATCGGCACCGACAGTTTGGCGCGGATGAAACCGGCCGCGCGCACCGCATCGTCGATGCCCATCGTGAAGTTGTCGCCGATCGGTAGCAGGGCGACGTCGATCGGGGCCTCGATCTCGCCGATCAGCTTCATATCCAAGAACAGACCGGTGTCTCCGGCGTGGTAGAGCCGCTGGGCCCCCAAGGTCAGGAGGATACCCGTTGGATTCCCGAGCGCCTCGCCTTCGGGACCGGTCGAGCCGTGGTGGGCGATGGTCAACTTGACTCGACCGAAGGGAAAATCGTGGCCGCCGCCGATATGCAGAGCGTGGCCGTGCGCCCCTCTTTTCGTGCAATAGGAGACAATCTCGAAGTTCGCCACGACGAGCGCTCCCGTGCGGCGTGAAAGCTCTATCGCGTCCCCCAGGTGGTCGTCGTGGCCGTGAGTGACGAGTACCGCGTCTAGCCGTTCGAAGGTCTCGGGTCCGACGTCGGCGGTCGGGTTGCCCTTGAGAAAGGGATCGATCAACAAGCGGCGGGGCCCGTCGACGACCTCCCAGCACGAGTGGCCGTGAAACGTCAGCCGAATCAAACAGGCCTCTTCGTGCGCGTGTCCGGCGTGCCGCAGTCGTCGTCGTCGAACAGCCGCAATTGACGAGGGACAGCGCCGGGTGACGCCGGGCCCGGACGATAGTGACCGCTCCGGCGTGCCTCATCGAGAATTCGACGATACAGTCGGCGAAAGCGCAATCCGTGATTCATATGCCGCAGGTGGGCCATTTCGTGACACAGCGTGTCCACAAGACTCGAGTCTTTGAGCAGCCGTCCAGTGCGAGCGTGCCGCAGGCGGATGCGAATCCGTCCGTCGTCGTAGCAGATTCCGTAATGTTCGTTGACCCCGACACTCTCAGGCTCGATCGAGGTGTAGCGGAGCCCGAATCGGAGCGCGAGCTCGTCCGCGATCGTCAAGAGCCGGCGCATCGTACTCGACTCGTCCCGTCGGCGGATCTCCTCCGCTCCGGGGCGCCGGGCGAGCATCGCGCGCGCCACGTCGGCCAGGCGGGCGACACCGGTCTTCCGCAGGCCGATCTCGCCTTCCTCGAACAGCAGCCCGGGGAGCTCGGCAGCTTCGCTCTTCATCGTCCTTCCGCCCGAGCGATCCGAACGTCAATCGTCGGGATCCGAAAACAGGAAGAACTCCGCGCAGTTCTTTGTGCAAAACCACATCCCCCCGCGCTGAATTCCGTGCTCTTCACAGAACCGCGCGAAGCAGATCGGACACTTACGGAGTTCGACCTGGTCCGGCGTTTTGCCACATTCTTTGCATTCGAGGTCCATCGATTACTCGCCGCCCGGTTCGCGAACTAACCGGGTCGATACTACGGACTAATTGGAATCCTCGACCAGTTGCGGTCCACGTAGGCCATCGCTAGAGTAGCCGATCTTCGCGTTGGCGGCGTAGCTCAGAGGTAGAGCGAGGGACTCATAACCCCTAGGTCCGTGGTTCAATTCCACGCGCCGCTACCAGTCCCGGCCGTCCACGGTCGCACGTCGCTCAATTGAGACCGTCCAGAACCCGCCGGATTCTAGGAAAAGCCGCCTCGATTTCTTCCAACGACACTGCACCGACAGAGAGTCGGAACCAGCCGCTTTCCTCTTCGAGCCCGAAGGCCTGGAACGGGACCACGGCGAGACCCGCCTCCTCGAGCAAGAGGCCCCGGATTCCCTCGTTGGTCAATATTTTTACGGCACCCCGGCTGCGACCGATCAGGTCCAGGCGCAAAGAGAGGTAGATCGCCCCCTGCGGGGCGATCGCCTCCACCGGGTAGCCGTCGGCGCGCATCCTGGAAAAGCCGTCATAAAGCGCCTCGAGCCGCTGCTGCACCCGCGAGTTCATTTCAGATTGAAACGCGCGCACCGCCTCTTCGTTCTCAAGAAAGTGGGCCAGTGCCACCTGCTCGGGGCGGGGCGCCCAGGCGCCGATGTGGCCAATCAAGTCTTTCATCCGACGCGTCAACTCCGGAGCCGCGGTGACCCAGCCGACTCGCAGACCGGTCGCGGCCAGCGACTTGGAGATCCCGTCCAGGCCGATGATCCACGGTGCCGACTCCGGGACCAACACCGCCGGGACGTGGTGACGCGCCGTGCCAAAAACCAGGGCCGCGTAAACCTGATCGTGCAGCAAGAACAGGTGGCGTTCGCCCGCACGGGTCCTCCGCCGATTCTCCTCGACGACAGCCTCGACGATCGCGCGCAGAGGTGCCTCGGCGATCACGGTGCCCGTGGGGTTGAGCGGGCTGTTCAAACAGAGCAACCGCGCTGTCCGCAAGTGCGGCGCGATCTCCGCGAGGCTGGGCATGAAGCCGTCCTCCGGCCGCGTCGCGACCACGATGCCCTTTCCACCACTAATCCAGGTGTAGTGATTGTTGTTCCACGACGGGACCGAATAGACAACGGGATCGCCGGGATCGATGACGCAGCGGAAGGCGGCATAGAGAATCGGCCTCGCGCCACTCGCGATCAGTACAGACTCCACCGGATAACTCGCGCCCCATTCGCGCGCGACGTGATCGCGGATCGCCTGACGCAGTCGCATGATCCCGTCGGACGGCGGATAGTTCGTCTCGCCAGCCCGAAGCGCAGCGACGACACCCTCCACCAAAAGCTCAGGGACCGGGAACTGCTTGGGATCGAAGTCGCCAACGGTGAGGTTGCAGATCTCATGGCCTTCGGCAAGGAGGCGCCGGATACTTGCGGCGATTCGCAGGATCTCCGAACCCACGAGCCCACGCACGCTGGTCGATAACGAGCGATCGACGACTCCCGCAGCCCCGAAATCCAACCCCTCCATCGCCCTTTCTTGCATGGGCGATATTCTAGCCGACATCGGTTGATCGACGCCCGACACGGTCCGGTCTCATGGCCTGCGGGTTGGGATGACGGAGGTCTCCGTCCGCTTCCCTTCGCGAACGAAAACCACGCGTAACGGCAGGTCGATCTTTACCGCATCCAGCGCGTAGGTGTAGTCGTAGATGTTGGCGATCGTGCGACCGCCGAATTCGACGATGACGTCGCCCTCGCGTAGCCCGGCCTTGTCAGCGGGGCCACCGCCGATCACACCCGACAGGCGCAAACCTTCGACCTGCGCGCTGTAGTCGGGAATCGTTCCAGTGTAGGCCCGCAAGCTATCGCGATCGCCGCCGGCGGCACCAGCTTTGCGTTCGACTTTGACCCAATCCGGAGTGGTTTCGAGCGTCTCCAGTCGGCGCACGACTCGGGCGGTCAACGCCGCGATGCGACGCAGGCCGTCGTAGTTGATCTTGTCGGCCACGTCGGTCGGCCGATGGTAGTCTTCGTGGCTACCGGTGAAGAAGTAGATCGTCGGGATCTCCGCCTGGTAGAACGCGGTGGAATCGGTGGGTACGTAGGGATCCTCACTGAGTCTCAGGTCGAGCCCGATCGGGACGTTCGCCTGTTCGAGAATCCGGGGCCAGATCGAACTGCTCGCGGTGCCGATCGCCTCGAGCCGCTCCTCGCGTAGCCGCCCGACCATGTCGAGATTGACGTAGGCCAGGATCTGATTTCGCGGGACGATCTCGGACTTGATGAATTGCGTCGATCCCAGAAGTCCCAACTCCTCGCCCGACCAAAAACCGAGCAAAACCGCCCGCGCTCGCGGCGCTTCGACGAGCTCGGCCGCTGCAGCGAGCACCGCGGCGACGCCAGAGGCGTTGTCGTCTGCGCCGTGGTGGATCCGACCGGCCTCCTCCTTGCGGGCGAGCGAGTTCCCGTGGCTGCCACGGCCCAAATGATCGTAGTGCGCGCCGACCGCGATCATGCCTTTGACGCTGCCCGCGGGCAGGGGTTTCGTCGCGGGAAGCTCGGCCAAGACATTGTGACCCGTCCGGGTCTCCCGCGTTACACGCACATCGAGCTCGAGCGTGAGGCCCGGAAGGTCGAAGCCTTTGCGGTGCGGATTCGCGTCGTCGAGGAGTCGTTGCTCCTCCTCCACTTGCTTGCCAGCGGCCGCGAACAGCCGATCGCCGATCTCGCCGGAGATGCTCGCTGCGACGATCCCGGAGCCGGCGATCGCCGCGTCGAAACCCATCGGGATCGTCTCGCCCGGACTACTCGAACGCGGGCCGGTGAGGACGACGATCGCCTTGGCCCCCAGCTCGCGCGCGCGCATCGCCTTGTAACGGAGGCCGGAATAGCGCGCGAGCTTAGCGCGCAGGTCGCCAGCGGCATCCTCGGGCGAGTAACGCAGCACGAGGACGATTTTGTCTTTCACGTCCAGTCCGGCGTAGCTGTCGTAGGCCAGATCTTGCCCGTCGGGCACGGCCAAACCGTAACCGGCGAAGACGATCGGTCCGACGACCCGGTCGGCATCCGAGAAGGACAACGCGCGGACGCGCTCGACGCCGTTCCACGTCGTGCGCACGCCGTCCGCGGCGACGAGCGCGGCCGTGGATCCGGCGTCCTCGGCACCGGCGCTGAACTCGAATGGAACGAGATAGCTCTTTTGCCCGGCCAGCGGACGCGCTCCCAATCGCTCGAGCTCGCGCCCGATGTACTCCGCGGCGAGGCGCTCGCCTTCGCTGCCGGTCATGCGCCCGTCGAGGGCGTCGTCGGTAAGCGCTCGGACGTGCCGGGCCACGGGGTCAACGACGCCGACGGCAACGCTCGGCTCGGCGGCAACCGCTGTCGGGATCTGCGGACTTGCCGGCGATTCCGGTGCGGACAAGAGCACCAGCGCACCGGGAACGGTGGCCAGGACGGCCAGGATCAAAGGGGAGTAACGACCAGCGTTCATCGCTTGGGCTCCGGCGTGGCAACCACGCGCCCCGTCGCCGCGGCGAGCGCAGCCAGCGCGGCGTCGTGGTCCCACTGCGCGATAAAAATGTGCGCGCCGCGACCGCTGCGGCCCGAGGTCCATGCCAGTCGCCGCCCGTCCGGCGAGAAGACCGGTAGACCGTCGAATCCGTCGGTGGCAGTCACGCGAATCGGTTCTTTCGTTCCGTCCATGTTGACGATGAACAGCTCGAAGTTCGACATCCCGTACTTGTTCGACGTGAAGATGACGTAACGTCCGGACGGATGCGGGTACGGAGCCCAACTCATCGCACCAAAATCGGTGACGCGCCGCTCGTCGCCGCCGGTCGCGGTCATCGTCCAGACATCGGCGACTACGCCGTCCTCACGGAAGCGTCGCCAAATGATTCGCTCGCCGTCCGCGGTAAAGAACGGGCCGCCATCGTAGCCATTCGAATCGGTCAAGCGCCGGGGTTCGCCCCCTGCTGCCGACACGAGCCAGAGCTCCGAAAACCAGGACGGGTCGGTTTCCAGCCGCGAGCGTGCCGCATCGTCGAGCGTGTCGGTATAGGCGGTACGATTCGACGAGAAAACGATCCAACGACCGTCCGGCGAGTAGCTCGCCTCCGCGTCGTAACCTCGCACGTCGGTCAACCGGCGCAGCGCACCGCCGTTGGCATGAGCAACGTAGAGGTCCATCTCCGGATCGAAGTCCCACTCGTATCGCCGCGCCTGGCCGGATGCACGAAGATCGATCTCGGCCTTCTGCGACACGGCGCTTTTCGGATCGTGATGGGTCGACGCGAATAGGATTTCATCCGATCCGGGGCGCAGGAACGCGCAAGTCGTCTTTCCCACGCCCGTCGAGACCCTCTCGACGGTCCCCTCGCCCAGGTCCATGACGTAAATCTGAAAGAACGGGTTCCCGGGTTCGCGCTCAGCTTGGAACACCAAGCGCCGGCCATCCGCCGAGAAATAACCCTCGCCCGATCGACGTCCCTCGAAAACGAGTTGCCGGGTCCGAGAAACGAATCGGTCTCCGGCGACCGCGGGTGGAGCCGGCGGGGGCGCGGCCGGCGCCAGGCCGGCGAGTCCTGCGATTAGGGCAAGTGCGTCGAGCATTGGTTTCGGGCCTCCATCGTGCCCCGCTCTGGACCGTTCCGCCACCAGCCGGAATTGCCGGCATTTCGGGCGATCGACCGCCCTGCCGACCGGCCCTGTGGAGGTTCTTCGAGCGCAAGGGGGGGGGGCGCGCATCAATATTGACCGTATAGTTCAGGTCGGACGCCGCCGGTGCGTCCCAGGTGTAGGCGCTTGTATATCAAGTCTTCGATCGCCTTGGCGATCGCACTGTCCGTTCCCGGACTGCCGGACTTCGCCCATCCGGGACTGGACGAGCAGATCGCCGAAGTCACTTCGCGGCTGACCGCGACGCCGCGGGACGCCGAGCTCTACCTCCGTCGCGCCGAGCTGCATCGCGCACACCGGGACTGGGCCGCGGCGCAGGCCGACTACGTACGCTGCCGCGAACTCAAACCCGCGCTCGCGATCGTCGATCTCGCGGAAGGACAGATGCTGCTCGAGGCCGGACGTCCGGCGGAGGCTCGCCGACGAGTGGACCGGTTTCTCGAGCGGAGCCCCGAGCACTCGGAAGCGCTCGCCGCTCGGGCCCGTACGCGCGCGATCACCGGCGATCCGCTGGGCGCGGCCCTGGACTTCACGCGCGCGCTGGCGACCGGCGATCGGGAGCATCGCGCCCGGATCGACTATTTCCACGAGCGCGCGCGGGCGCTGCTCGCCGCAGGCGCGGCACACCGCGAGCGCGCCCTCGCCGGCGTGGACGAAGGGCTCACGGACCTCGGCCGTCCGATCACGCTCGAACTCTTGGCCCTCGAGATCGAGACCGCTCTCGCGCGCTGGGACACCGCATTGTCGCGGATCGACCGGCTCGCTGCGGGTGCCGCTCGTCGTGAGAGTTGGCTCCTTCGACGCGCGGAAATTCTCGAGCTCGCCGGTCGCCCAGAACCAGCTCGGGCCGCGTTCGAGGCGACTCTGCGCGCGGTGGACGAGTTGAGCGAGAGCCGGCGCGCGACGCGCGCCGTGCAAGAACTGGTCGCCGCGGCCCGAGCCGGCTTGACCCGTCTCGATCCCGACAAGCAGGGGTCATGAGGCCGCGGTCAGCATCGCGCCGCGCGGATACCATTGTTTTCATCCCGTTCGCCGGGCTTCTTCTTCTGTTCGCTGCGGCGATCTCCGCCGCGACGCCGACGACGAGCATGACCCGCGGCCCCTATCTGCAACGGGGCACACCGACGAGCATCGTCGTGCGCTGGCGAACCCAAACGGCGACCGACAGCCGCGTGCAGTTTGGTGTTTCGCCCGGCGTCTTGACGGCCAGTGTGGCGGACGGCCTGATGACCACGGAACACGAAGTCGAAATCTCTGGACTCGCTCCGGGCACGCGCTACTACTACGCGGTGGGCAGCTCGTCCGAGACTCTCTGGGGCGGCACCAGCGCGACCTATTTCATCACGGCACCGGCCCCCGGAAGCTACGCGCCGCTGCGGGTCTGGGTCTTGGGCGATTCAGGGACCGCGAATGCGGGTATCGCGCAGGTCCGCAATGCGTTTACGGCCTGGAATGGATCGCGACATGTCGATTTGTGGCTGATGCTCGGCGACAACGCCTATTTGTTCGGATCGGACGCCGAATACCAGACCGCCGTTTTCGACATATTTCCCGCGACTCTCGCCCGCTCGGTCCTCTGGCCGACCTTCGGGAATCATGACGGGTTACCGGGAAGTTCCGACAGCGGAACCGCACCCTACTACGACATCTTCACGCTGCCGACGGAAGGCGAAGCCGGCGGCGTCCCGTCGGGGACGGAAGCCTACTACTCGTTCGACTGGGCCAACGCGCATTTCGTCGTGCTCAATTCGTTCGACGTCGACCGCTCTCCCGGCTCGCCGATGCTGACGTGGCTCGCCGCAGACCTCGCCGCCACGGAGGCCGACTGGACAATCACGATCTGGCACCACCCGCCTTACAGCAAGGGCTCGCACGACTCGGACAATCCGAGCGGCAATGATTCTGAACTGGTCGAAATGCGCGAGAATGTGCTGCCGATCCTGGACGCTTTTGGCGTGGACATCACGCTTACCGGGCACAGCCATTCCTACGAGCGCTCCTTCCTGATCGACCAACACTACGGACCGTCTGGGTCCTGGAACTCGGCGGTCCACCTGATCGACGGCGGCGATGGCCGAATCGAAGGCGACGGGGCCTACTTCAAGATCGGATCCGGCGCGATCCCCCACGCCGGAACGGTTCACACCGTCGCCGGCTCGTCGGGTCAGACGAGCGGGGGGTCGCTTGATCACCCGGCGATGTTCCGCTCGCTGAACAAACTCGGTTCGGTGGTGCTCGACGTCGTCGCTAATCGCGTCGACCTGAGATTTCTCGACGAGAGCGGGAAAGTGCTCGACCAGTTCACGATGCTGAAGGATTGCTCCGACGGGGACGCGGATGCCGACGGACTCTGCGACGGGTATGACAATTGCCCGCGGGCGCCCAATTCTGGACAGCAGGACACCGACCTGGATGGCCTCGGTAACGCCTGCGACACCTGCGCTCTCGATTCCCAGAACGACTCCGACGCCGACGGCGTCTGCGCCAACGTCGACAACTGTCCGAGTGCTTCGAACAGCACCCAGGCCAACACCGACACGGATTCCATGGGAGATGCCTGCGACCCGGATGACGACAACGACGGAGTCGGCGACGCTGCCGATTGCATGCCGCTCCTGTCGTCGGTCTCCGGCCCCCCGGGACCGCTCGGCGACCACTTGCGGATGGACCGCTTCGGCGGCGCCCGATTGAAGTGGGCCCGAGCAGAACAGGGCTTCACCACGAATGTCGTCCGCGGGCAGATTCTGGGCGCCGGCTTGCGGAACGCCGCCGTTTGCCTTGCACCCGAGACTCCCGAAATCGAGAAACGGGACTCGCAGATTCCGCCGCCGGGGAGCGCTTTCTACTACCTCCTCGATTCCAAAAACATCTGTGGCGACGGCCCGGAACAACCATTCGACACATCACCCTGCGGCACGATGTACGAAGACTTCGACGCCGACTTCGTGCTCGACCTGGCCGACAACTGCGCACTCTGGCCGAACTCCTCCCAGTCGGATGCCGATCGGGACTTCGTCGGCGACACCTGCGACAACTGCGTCGGCGTGGTCAACCCCCGACAGCTCGACTGCGACATGGATGGCGTCGGTGACGATTGCGAGACCGGTTCGGATTGCGATCTCGACGGCGTGAGCAACGTGGCCGATAATTGCCCTTACGCTAGCAACCTTGGCCAGTCCGACGCCGACGGCGACGGGCACGGAGACGTCTGTGACAATTGTCCGGGAGCGCCGAACGCGAATCAGCAAGACAGCGACATCGACAACGTCGGAGATGCCTGCGATCCGTGCACCGACCGGGACCGCGACGGCGCGGGAGACCCGGGCTATCCGGACTCCAGTTGCCCGATCGACAATTGCCCATCGCTCGAGAACGCTAATCAGGTGGACCTCGACCAGGACGGCCTCGGCGACGCCTGCGACGACGACGATGACGCGGATGGTGTCGCGGATCGCGACGACTGCGCGCCACTCGCGCGGGGAACGAGCGACGAGCCGACGGCGATCGGCCCGAGCCTCAGGCTCGACGGTCGCGAACCGACAGAATTGCGCTGGTTCCGCTCGTTCCAAGGGCACACATCGAACGTCTATGCCGGAAGCCTGACTGGCGGCGGCGTGGCGCTCGCGTGCTTGACCGCAGAGACGACCGCGACCGAAGCCGAGGATGCAACGGACCCGACGCCGAACGAACTGCGCGTATTTCTCGTCTCCGCTCGGAATCTCTGCGGGGAGAGTGCCGTCGGCAGCGGGTCCTTCGGGCCGTCGGCTCCGTGCCCCACGTTGAACGCCGACGACGATAATGATTCCGTGCCCAACCTTGCCGACGACTGTCCGACGACCTCGAACCCGACTCAAGCAGACGGTGACGGCGATTTCGTCGGTGACGATTGCGACAACTGCCCGTCGAACACGAATGCCGACCAGTCCGACACCGACGAGGACGGCACGGGAGACGCGTGCGACGAGGCCTAAGGTTTCCACTCCTCGGGCGTCAAGGTCCGCATCGATAACGCGTGCACGGCGCGGCCGATCAGGCCGTCGAGGAGGTGATGGACTCGACGCTGTCGCTCAATCGGCGTCAGCCCGTCGAACCCCCGCGCAACGACGACGATGCGGAAGTGGCCTCCGCCTTCGGCGGCTCCAGGATGTCCGGCATGCGACGCGCTCTGGTCTTCGATCTCGAAGTGCAGCGGGTCGAGGCCGTCGCGCAGCAAGCGCTCGATCTGTTCCGCCGTAGTCTGTTGGGTCAATTGGGTCTCCATCTTCCGGAAGCGGAATCGACACGAAGGGCGCGCCCTTGGCGCTCGAGGCGAATAAGGTGTGCCAACGTTTGCAGCCGAGCCAAGGCGATTGGAAGGCTGGGCACGTCTCGATAGGCACGGCTCGCGAGCGCATCGAGCAGTTCGATCCCTTCGGCCAAGGCTTCGACCACCGTTTGCTCACGAGCGAGCCGATGCGCGTGCACCCGGCCCAACTCAGCGGATGGGAGGGCCGGTCCATGTCCGGGAAGTAGGGTGCGG
>JANNRU010000023.1:0-8502 GCA_031401755.1 Acidobacteriota bacterium
GGGTCGGCGATCGACGGCCGGGATCGAGCTTACTCACGTACTACGTGCTCCGATCACTCGTCCTCGGTCCACTTTTTCCCGTCCTGCTCCTGCCCTTCTGGTTCCGCTACCGCACGCTGCGCTATCGTTTCGACGACGACGGAATCTCGATGAGTTGGGGAATTCTCTTCCGACGCGAGATCCACCTGACCTACTCACGGATTCAAGACATCCATCTCGTCTCGAACATCGTCGAGCGTCGGCTGGCCTTGGCTCGGATCCAGATCCAAACCGCCAGCGGCTCGGCCAAGGCCGAAATGACGATCGAAGGGCTCGAAGACTTCGAGCGCCTGCGGGATTTCATCTATCTGCGGATGCGGGGGAGCGGTGCCCGCCGGGTCTCCGCTCCACCGGCCGCGCGTGCAGACGGGCCTGAGCCCTTCGCGTCGGAAGACGTGGCGACCGCTGAGGTGTTGCGCGACGTGACCGCAGAACTGCGGCGGCTGCGGGAAGCGCTGGAGCGCCGCGGGAACCACGATGGCTGATCGCTGGCGTCAGTTCCTGCTTTCAGCGCTCCGGGTCCCGGCGGAGCCCCGCCCTCCCGCCGGTTCGCTGGACAGCCTCGAAGTCTTCCGCGCTTCGGAGAAAGCCTATCGACTCCGATTGGCGGGCTGGGCGGTCAAGCAGTTTTTCGCCGTCGCCGGTTTTCTGATCGTTGTGCTGCTGCCGGTCGAATGGATCCCGTTCCGGGTCCCGCGCGTGCTCGAACAGATCAGTGTCTCGCTCGGAGTGGAGCCGACGGGGCCAGAGCGTCCGAGCGGCCGGCGACGGGTCACCTGGTCCGATATTGACAGACCGCTGACTTGGATCGAGATCGGGTTTCTCCCGCTCGTGGTCGCTCAGGCCGCACTGGGCCTGGCCCTGATCCGCCTGGATTGGGAGATGCGCTGGTACATCATGACCGACCGCAGCCTACGGATTCGCGAAGGAATCTGGTCGGTTCACGAAAAGACGCTGACATTGACCAACGTTCAAAACGTCATCGTGGAGAAGAACCCACTGCAGCGGTTACTCGGAATCGGAAACGTGCGCGTCCGCACGGCCGGTGGTGGAGACGGCGAGGGCGAGGGTCACGGCCGAGAGCGATTGCAAAAGTTGCTCCACGTCGCTTTGCTCGAACACGTGGATGACCCGGAGCGGCTGCGCGACAAGATCCTCATCCGGCTGCGCGCGGCAAAGGACGCCGGACTGGGCGACCCCGAAGACGACCGCGCCGAGATCGGTCGGCCGGAGGGGCCGTCCGTCTCCATGCTCGTCGCGGCGAACGAACTGCTCGATGAGGTCCGTGCGCTGCGGAACGCGTTCGAGTCGAAGCGTTGAGGCGAGGCTGGGCGCGCGGGGCTTTCGTCGTCGGGCTCGCGCTGATCGCGACCGCGCTTTACGGGCGCCACGGATGGAACGGTGAGGACGACGGTTTCCTGACCGGGCTGGCGTGGCGCGTCGTGCTGGGGGAGTGGCCCTATCGCGATTTCATTTACATTCGCCCTGCGCTCAGTCCGGTGCTGCATGCCCTGACGCTGCTGATCTTTCCCGAAGCAGGGCAGGTGCTCTGCATGCGGTTCCTGTACTTTCTCGCCCTGGCGGCCTCGACCTTCGTCACCGTCGCCGAACTCGATCGAGCGGCTGGCTCCGCGGGTCCGCGAGTGCCCGTGACCGCGATCGCGCTGCTGGGGTTCGCGATCGCATCCAGCGGTTTTCCACCGATGCCGTGGCACACGGTCGATGGTGTGTTGCTCGGCGCCTGCGGTCTCGCCGCGTTTTCCAGGGCACGCGGTGTCGCCGGGTTGGCACTGGGGGCCCTGCTGGTCACGGCGGCGGCGGCGACCAAACAGTCTTTTTTCTTCCTTGTCCCGATCGGGATCGCCCAGGTCGCCTGGGCTCGGGGCCGCCGCGACGCGATCCTCGCTGCCGTGATCTGTGGCGGTCTTGCGGCCGGTACCGCGGGTCTGTTGGCTGGCAACGGCCTGCTCGGGGAATGCCTGCGCCAGATCACCTCCGCCACCCACGCCGGTAGCCTCCTCGGGGCCGGGGCGATCGCCTATCTCAAACCACTCGGCCTCTACGCCGTCCCGGCCATCGCGGGGGTCGTCGCGCTCGATCGCGGTCTCGCACTCGCGCGCGGAAGGCCCATCGCTCGCGCGTGGATTCCTTATGCGGTGCTCGGCGGTGTTCTCACCGGCTCGATCGTTCACGTCCTGATCGAGCGCCGCTTCGTGACGCCGCTGGTCAACTATCCCGGCTTGCTCTGGCTGGCCACCGGCCTCGCGCTCGTCGTCGATCGGACGCTTCCGCGGCGAGCCGTCGCGTTGCTGGGCGCGTGTCTCGGTCTGGCCTGGTGTGCATCGCTGAGCTGGGGCTATCAAACACCGGTACTGTTCGCCGCTCCCCTCGTCTGGGGCGCGTTGTGGATCTCGACACGCTGGTTCGGGACGAATGCTTTGCGGCTCACCGCACTTGTTTTGCCGTTGGCGCTCGCAGTTCAGGGAACCTCCTACCTTTACCCCTATCGCGACGCCCCGCGGGCGGAGCTGCGGCACGATCTCGGCGAGGTGTTCGAGAAGCTGCGCGGCCTGAAAAGCTCGGAGAAATCGCTGCAACGACTCCGCGAGCTGTCCCGACTGAAGACGGTTTACGGTGAACGATTCACGGTCTTGCCGTCGTTGCCGGCCGCGCACTACTTGACCGGGACCCGGCCGGTGATCGCCATCGACTGGCCGATCGAGATCGAGACCGCCGGACGCACGCTCGAAATCGAACGCCAGCTCGCGCGCAGCGGCGGCTTCGTATTCCTCGATCGGGAGGCGCGGGCGATCTGTGAGGGAACCGGGGCTTGCTGCGTGCTCGCCGTTCACGTGCGCGACCGTTGGGAGCGGATCGAGCGCGGTCTGGTCTTCGACGTCTTTCGGGCTACCCCGGCGCTCGCGGGGGCAGCGGAACGAGACGGAAAATAAAAGGAGCCCCGGCCTTTTGGGACCGGGGCTCCGTGTCTGAGTCAGTGGCGTTGGGTTTCCCCTACTTTGGGGGTCCCGTGGAGCGCCACGCGCTTACCGAGGTTCCCCTTACGAGGACGCCACCTCCAACAGACGCACACGGTAGCTATCCACTGGATCACCTCCTTCTAGACGGGCATTCCTGTTCGGAGGGTCCCAACCCTCCCGCCTCGCGCGACGCCCGAGTCGCGTGAACCGCCGCGGCCCGAAGGCTTGCGGAACCACACCTAGAAGGTTCCGACACCGGTTGCGATTTGTCAATCCCGGTCTTGGTCCCACCTCGAAGAGCGGGTGACGACATCGCCGACAACGTAGAATGACGGGTCGCAAAACGAGGTAAGACATGACGCATCGATCGATCAAGGGGCGGACGATCCTGTTCTCGTTGCTGCTCGCCGGGGCCTTCGGCGGCTCGGGCTTCGGGGTGCCGGCCTCGAGTTCAGCGAAGGCCGCGAAGGCCGCGAAGGCCGAAGCGCCGAAATGGGAGGTTGGGAGTCCTCCCGGCGAGGCGGTGACGGTGACGATCGAGACGTCGGAAACCACGTGGTCCAGCGTCGATGTGAGTCCGGATGGGCGGATGATTCTATTCGACATGCTCGGTGATCTGTACACGGCGCCAATCGAGGGTGGTGAGGCACGGGCGCTGACATCGGGGGTCGAGTGGGACTTCCAACCGCGCTTCAGCCCTGATGGCAAGGAGGTCGCGTTCATCAGCGATCGATCGGGCGGGGACAACCTCTGGATCGTGCGCGTTGATGGCAGTGGCGCGCGGGCCGTGAGCCAAGAAGCCGACGAATTGGTCCACAATCCTTCCTGGAGTCCCGACGGGCAGTACTTGGTGGCCAAGAAGGATTTCACTTCGACCCGCAGCATTCCGGCCGGCGAGATCTGGATGTTTCACGTCGGGGGAGGCGGTGGGCTCCAGATCACAGAACGGCCGAACGGAAAGAAAGATCAGAAGACGATGGCCGAGCCGGCCTTCTCGCCGGACGGCCGATACATTTACTACAGCCAGGACACGACTCCCGGACAACGCTGGGATTACAACAAAGACTCGACCGGTCAGATCTTCGTCATCAAGCGCTTCGATCGTGAGCGCGGCGAGACCGAAGTCATCACTGGCGGTCCGGGTGGCGCTATTCGACCGGTCCCGTCGCCCAACGGAAAGCAACTCGCGTTCGTCCGTCGGCTTCCCAGTTTGACGAGTGCTCTGTACCTGCGGGACCTCGCGACGGGAAACGAGCGCCCACTCTTCGACCGGTTGGACCGCGACCTGCAAGAAACGAACGGCAGCCACGGCAACTCTCCGGGCTTTGCCTGGACACCGGACTCGCGTTCCGTCGTCTTCTGGGCCGGCGGCCAGTTCCATCGGCACGAGGTGGAAACGGGACAGACGTCGCTGATTCCGATCCACGTCAAGACCCAGCGCTCGATCCAGCCGGCGCTGCGTTTTCCGGTCCAAGTCGCGCCGGAGATCGTTCGGGCGCGCATGCTCCGCTGGGTGCAGAACTCACCGGTCGACTCGCGCGTGGTCTTTCAGGCCTTCGGCTACCTCTGGGTGGCCGACGCCGCGGGGACGCACCGTCTGACCTCCCAAACCGACCACTTCGAGTTCTGGCCAGCGTTCTCGCGCGACGGACGCTTCGTCGTCTACACGACTTATGACGACGAGGCCCTGGGCTCGGTGCGAGTCGTTCCGATCGACGGCGGTTCCGGGCGCATCGTCAGTCCGGCTCCAGGGCACTACGTCGAGCCTCAATTCTCGCCATCCGGCGATCGTCTTGTCTACCGCAAGATTGTCGGGGGCTACCTCCTGTCGCCGTTCAACGCTGCCGATCCGGGGATCTACGTCGTCTCCCGCGAGGGCGGCCCGGCCAAACTGTGCGTGCGCTCCGGAGAGTCACCCCATTTCGGATCGAGTGACGCACGTCTGTACTTCACCGAGACGGCCGACGAGACCGACCTCCTGCTGAAGAGCGTCAATCTCGATGGCCTCGACCCTCGCACTCACCTGAAGGGGACCGCGGCGACGGAGTTTCGGGTCTCTCCGGATGATCGTTGGGTGGCGTTCACCGAGGGTTGGAACGCTTGGGTCGCGCCCTTCACCGCGACGGGACGGACCTTCGAGATCTCGTCGGAGTCGAAGGCGGTTCCCGTCCGGCGCGTTTCGGCTCGGTCGGGTCGCTGGCTCCACTGGTCTGGATCGAGTGATCGTATCTATTGGGCTCACGGCCCGACGCTTTACAGTCGCGATCTCGCTGGAGCGTTTCCAAAGGCGACCCACGACGCGGTCGACCCGCCTGAGCCCGTGGCCAGCGGTCAGGAACTCGTGGTCGAGTTGCCCGCGGACCGGCCGGCTGGACGGATCGCGCTCGTCGGTGGGCGGGTCGTGACCATGAGAGATGCCCGACGCGGTCTCCGCGAAGTGATCGACGAAGGCGTCGTGCTCCTCGACGGGCCGCGGATCGCGGCCGTCGGTTCCGCCGACGAGGTCGCAGTCCCGGCGGATGCGCGGATCATCGATTGTTCGGGCACGACCGTGATTCCAGGGCTCGTCGACGTCCACGCGCATGGGGCAATGGCCCAAGAAGGCCTGCAGCCGCGACAAAACTGGATGCAGTACTCGAACCTCTCGTTCGGCGTGACGACGATTCATGATCCGTCGAACGACACCGCAAGTATCTCTTCCGCGGCCGAACTGCAGCGATCGGGCCTGATCGTCACTCCGCGTATCTTTTCGACCGGGACGATCCTCTACGGCGCGCATGCGCCGGGCTACTCGGTCAAGGTCGATAGCCTCGAGGACGCCGAGTTCCACGTTCGGCGAATGAAAGATGTCGGGGCGATCTCGGTCAAGAGCTATCAATTACCTCGGCGGGACCAGCGCCAGCAATTGCTCGCCGCCGCCCGCAAGCTCGGCATGATGGTGGTGCCCGAGGGAGGCGCGAAGTTCGAACACAATCTCACCGAAATCGTCGATGGTCACACCGGAATCGAACATGCGATTCCGCTCCGCATCGCCTACGACGACGTGTTGCAACTCTGGTCCCGCACCGAAGTCGGCTACACACCGACCTTGGGCGTTGCCTATGGGGGTCTTTCAGGCGAAACCTACTGGTACGATCGGAGCGAGGTCTGGAAGAACGAACGTCTCATGCGGTTCGTGCCACGCTCGGTGGTCGAGCCGGCGGCGATGCGACGGCTCCGAGCGCCCGATGGGCACTACAACCATATCGACGTCGCGCGATTCGCGAAGCGCCTCGCCGATCGCGGAGTGTCGGTGCAAATCGGGGCGCACGGTCAGCGCGAGGGGCTCGCGTCCCACTGGGAGATCTGGATGCTCGGGCAGGGCGGGTTCGATGCTTGGGAGGCACTGCGAGCGGCGACGATTCAGGGGGCGTGGTACGTCGGGCTCGACGGGGCGATCGGATCGATCGAGGTCGGCAAGCTTGCCGATCTCGCGATCGTCGAGGGCAACCCGCTCGCCGAATTGAAGGATTCGCAGCGCGTCAGCCAGGTCGTGCTAAACGGTCGTGTCTACGACGCGGCCACGCTCGAACAAGTCGCCCCAGACACGGTTCCTCGACGGCCGTTCTATTTCGAGTTGCCGGGAGGCGATACGATTCACCCCGCCGCCGCCGGGTGGTATGCCGGCGAGGCCGAACGCCTAGGCTGGAATCATTGAGCGCGGCGTGGGCCGCGGAGCCGGTTACTTCGGAATCGCAGAGGTCAGGATGTCTGGCTCGCCCTGCGTGATCCGGATGTTGTCCTCGATCCTTACGCCCCCAACCGGGCGCCAGCGGTCGACGGCATCCCAGCGGACCGCGTCGCCATAGCGTTCCCGGCGAGCCGGGTCGTCCAACAGCGCGGGTACGAAGTAGAGACCGGGCTCGACCGTCATGACGAAGTTCTCCTGGAGCGGGAGATCGACCCGAAGTCGGGCTCCGCAGTACACGCCCTCGGGTCGTCCCGGAGCGCGGCCTCCGACATCGCGGACGCCCAGTCCGAGCATGTGTCCGATTCCATGCGGGAAGAACAGCGTGATCGCTCCTGAGTCGAGCAGTCCCTCGACCTCCCCGACGAGGATCCCGAGGTCACGAAGGCCGCGGGCGAGTGTCTCGGCGGCGCAGCGGTGGACTTCGTGCCACTCGGTACCGGGTCGACAGCGTGCGATTCCGGCAAGCTCGGCGGCGAGAACGATGTCGTAGATCGCCTGGCGATCCGCCGAAAGTCGTGGGCCCGCCGGATAGGTGCGGGTGACGTCGGCCGTGTAGCCTTCGACCGCCCCGCCGGCATCGACCAGCACTAGGTCGTCCATTCCGATCAGTCGCATGCCGGGCTCGAAGTGCAAGACTGCCGCATTTGTGCCCGCACCGACGATCGTACCGTAGCCCGTGGCGTCGGCCCCGTGGCGGAACATCTCGGCTTCAAGCTCCAGCTGGACCTGTCGTTCGGTGATTCCCGGTCGGATGACCTCGCGTGCGCGCCGGTGACCGGCGGCCGTCGCCCGGACGGCGCGCGCGATCAGATCGAGCTCGGCGTCATCCTTCGGCCGGCGTGCCACGTCGAGTCGTTCCCTGCAGGCCGCGGAATGCTCGGAGTCGGCGACGACGCCGGGGAGTGCGGCTCCGAGTAGGGCGACCGGCTTGTTCCGGCGAGTCGCCAACCACGCGTCGAGTTCCGCGATCGGGCGCCCCACCGGAGCCACGGGATCGCCCTCCCACAACCGCTCGACATCGGTGACCGGCCGGACGAAATGCGTCCAGCCGTCAGGCGCCTCGTAGGCCAAGACCCCGCCCGGACGTCGCGCCCCGCTGAGCCAGTAGTACTCCGGGTGAGCGATGAACGGGTAGGTCTGATCCTGACCCCCAGGCTTGGAGATCGGCTCGCCCGCCGCCGCCAACACGAGCGGAAAGTCATTCGAAAACAATTTCGCCGCCCGTTCGCGACGCGTCTCGACGGAACCCATGTTGCCTCCGAAAGAAATTGGGACAGCCGCCGAAAACTCTAGCCCAAATCGGTGGAATCATGCACCGGACCCGGAGGCAACGATTAGCGGACGGTCGGGGTTCGATGCCGAGTGGTGATCGGAGAGCCGGAGGGCGCCCGTCACGGTCCCGCTGACCGCGGCGGACGCCTCCGGTGCGCTCGACCCCGTGGTCACGCGAAGTGGCCGTTTCCCCCATTACCTGTCGTCGGGCCGGTCTGGCGTCGCGCGTGAGGCACCGTCGTCCGAGGCGGTGATGCTGGGTCCCCCAACTCACGTGGGGCGCGCCGTCCGTTCCAGCCGAGGCCGATCCGAGGAGTCGACGGCGCCGCGCGGCACTGCGGGAAGCCGACTCGCTCGGGAAGACTAATCCGTACGAAACAGCGGATATGCAACGAGAAGTTCGCCCGTTACAAAAAAGAAACCCCGGCTGCCGCGCCAAGCGGCCGCCGGGGTTCGCGGAGACGGATCGGTCGACTTTACGGG